>CAZHIZ010000138.1:0-9462 GCA_964532875.1 uncultured Caldithrix sp.
GATAATTCGAAAAATCAGGGAACAATAATTGACCGTTATCAAATTTTTCCCAATTATCCCAATCCGTTCAATCCGACCACGACCTTGCAGGTTGCCGTTCCCCGCTATTCCTCGGTAACAGTGGCCATTTACGACATTACGGGAAAACGTGTTAACACTTTGTTTTCCGGCAAATTAAACAAGGGTTATCACACGTACACATGGAACGGCAAAAATGCCCAGGGTCAGGTTGTCCCTTCCGGAATTTACTTTGCCACTATGCGCAGCGGCAACGTTTTGCAATCGATCAAAATGATGCTAATTAAATAAAAAGAATTTCTTCATAATCGGGCCTCTGCTTGCAGAGGCCTTTTTTTATGTCAATTTCATTCCGCTTATTATTTTTTTTGTAAATATTTTTAGATTTTGTTCGATGAATACATATAGAAAAGGTTTTTGCAACGGTGAATAAACATACAAAAAACAAGGCGTTCTATTCACCGCGCGTGTCTGGTGTATCTGAATTAGAGAATGTTGTTGTCTAACGGCCCAACTTCTATGTCTTCACGGAAACGATCGGGGCCTCAATCCATAACTGGCTATTTAAATATCAACTTTTTTGTAAAATTATGATGAGAATCATAGATTTTGCCGGTGGTTTGAGTATACTTCGTTTAACAACGAGGGAGTGTTGGCCATAAATTTCAGGAGGTTTCAATGAAAAAAATAGGTATTTTTTCCTTTATCTTGCTTTGGGTGGCTTTTGCTGCCGCTCAAACCATTTATTTGCAAGATGATTTTGAAGACGGGGATATCTCGAATTGGCATCAGATACCCGATAGTAACTGGGTGGCTTCTTCGGACGGTGCCATTAACGGGAATTATTCGTTAAAGCATGCATTAAGCGATACGGCCGGCAGCAGCCATATTACCATCCCCCTGGATAGCATTGATGTGAGCCATAAGAATATGAAATGGCAATTCAATTTGAAAAACGGAAATTTCGATCCGGATGCCGCCCGCAAATTCTGGGTTTACTTAATGGTGCACGATACGACCCATGTAAACGGCTATGCCGTGGGGGTTAATCTCTCCGGCGAAACGGATAGCCTTTCGCTGTGGCGTTTGACAGGCAGTGTAGCCGATACCATGCTCATCACCACCTCTTTTGACTGGGGGCCCAATAACCTGGTGGGCATTGAAGTAACGCGCGATTCGTTGGGTGTCTGGCAACTCAAATACGATCCGGACGGGAATTTTGACAACCTGATCAATGCCGGTGCAGCCAAGGACGACTATTACACGGCCGCCAATTATTTCGGTCTTTCCTTTTATTTCAAACGTGAAAACGCCGGCTATTTATGGTTGGATGATGTTCTGGTCGAAGATGCTTCGCGGGTGAATGTGGCTGTAAAAGGATTTCTGCAAGGGCCCTTCGAAAGCGATTCCATGCGTACCGATTTAAACGCTCAGGGTTTTCTTACGGAGCGTCAGCCTTACAACGCCGCACCGTGGAATTATAACGGAGATGAAGTCCTGCGTCACTTCCCCGATGGTGTTGTGGATTGGATCGAAGTGCAGTTGCGCACCTCAACCGATTCCGCTTCCACAGTGGCCACGAGGGCAGCTCTGGTACGCAAAGACGGCATGATTACCGATCTGGACGGCTACAGCCCGGTCAGCTTTTCCGACATCGCCGACGGTTCCTATTACGTGGTTTTGCGCCATCGCAACCATTTGGCTATCATGAGTGCCAATCCCATTGCTCTTTCCACGCTAACCACGCTGTACGATTTTTCAACCGCCCAATCGCAGGCTTACGGTACCAATGCCATGGTGGAAGTCGATACAGTCAATCACGTTTTTGCCATGCCCACAGGCGACGCCAATGCCAACGGACAAATTCAGAATGATGATAAAAACGATTATTGGAAGCCTCAAGCCGGAACCTCCGGTTACAAGGCAGGTGATTTCAATTTGAACGGGCAGGTGCAAAACGACGATAAAAACGATTTCTGGAAAAACGAAGTGGGTAAAGGAACGTATGTTCCGTTTTAACGACGAAAGTAAAAACAAAAATAAGGAGATAGAACCATGTTTAAAGTAAAAGCGTTTGTATTGCTGATGTTATTCGCCGGCTTTACCTGGGCCGCGGGTATTACTTTTACCTTTGCCAATCATACCGTTACATTTGACGGCACAACCAAGTATTTCGAATTCGATGTCATGGCGCAAGCCAGTGCCGTGGGAACCAAGATCGGCGACAATCAAGTGTACATCAATTACAATACGGCCGGTTTCGGCAGTTCCATTGTGGCCAACAACAAAGTAACCGTGGAAAAAGGAACGTTGTTGCAAAATGACGGTCCGCCCTATTACAATATCGATAATGTCGCAGATAACACGTCTTCCCGATTCGCCGTAACGGTGGGATATGTT
Organism: uncultured Caldithrix sp.; assembly: GCA_964532875.1. GTDB lineage: Bacteria > Calditrichota > Calditrichia > Calditrichales > Calditrichaceae > Caldithrix. The sequence continues at coordinate 2,419 of CAZHIZ010000138.1, forward strand.
TACGGCAATAATCCCGAATACGGTAACGATTTACCGGCGGAGCCCACTCAATTACTACACATCAAAATTGCCATCGCAGATACTTCCCAAACTTCCGGATTGACGTTTTACCAACCCCTGATGGTTGGTCAGGAATACGAATCGGACAACACGACCAAATACGATCCGGTCGTGGCAGACGATACGCTGGATACGTCGCTTAAGTTGAATGCCGCTGCGGTTGAGCAGTTAAACAGCGGTATTCCCGAACGCTTTTATCTGTACAATAATTATCCCAATCCCTTTAACCCGACCACGACCCTGCGCTTTGATTTACCGCGAAATGCGTCCAACGTACGGCTGGTGGTTTACGATATTTTGGGGCGTGAAGTAGTGACATTATTTGCGGGAGACTTGACGGCCGGTCGCTATTCCTACCAATGGAACGGCAAGAATCGCTTCGGCAGTCCGGTGCCCAGCGGCATTTACTTTGCCGGTTTTAAGGCAGGCCATTATTCCCGAACGATCAAAATGATGCTGGTCAAATAAACGATTGGCCCATATTTTAAACAAAAGCCCGAACTCCGTTTTGGAATTCGGGCTTTTTTCTTTAAGCGTTTTCTTCGTCCACTACCTGTTGCAGGGTGGGTAAAAATTCCGGCAGGGCGGCTTCGATGCGCGTCCAGCCTGGGATCATGGGCAATTCCATGGGATTGGCCAGGAACTGATCCCCGGCGATAATGATACTTTTCAAGAACACTTCGATGGTCTTTTCTTCCGAATGACGGTCATATTTTAAACCGTTGACCATGGCATCCACGTAATACTTATCCAAAAAATCCAGGGCGTTGCGCCAAAAGGTGGCTTTAATCGTTCTGAAAAATTGATCCGTGAACACAACCCCCTGACTGGCCAGCATGCGGTAAAAGGATTTGGCGATGTCGATGGACATTTTGGCCAGGCCGGCATTGGGATTGTCTTCGGACAGAACCTGGTGTTTGTGATCGTAACGATCCAGAATATCGACCTGGCAAATTTGGTTCTTGGCGTAATTGCGGTAAATTTCGTTTAACGTGCCGATCTCCAGCCCCCAGTCGGTGGGTAAGCGTAACCGGTCGGCCACGTCGCGAATCATGGCCATTTCGCCGGAAAGCGGGTAGCGGAACGAATCGATGTAATCCAAATAATCATTGGGCCCTAAAATCATTTTTAGTGAGCGAATCAAAGGCGTAATGAAAAGTCGCGAAACGCGTCCATGCATGCGATCGGAAACACGGCTGTAATAGCCTTTGCAGAAACGGAAGTTGAGCGTGGAATTGACCACCGGATACACCAGACGAGCCAACAAGGAACGATTGTAGGTCAAAATATCGCAATCGTGAATGGCAAACACGCGAGATCGGTTGGCGGCCAAAAGGTAGCCCATGCTCAGCCAAACATTGCGTCCTTTCCCTTCGGTGCCCACGTAGAGATTATTCTTACTTAAAAGATCGTACAAATCCTGAATGCGCGGGCTGCGTTGCCAGATGACTTTGTGCGGTTGCGGCAATTGATCAAAAAATTTCTTGGCTTTCTCGAACTCCTCTTTGGTTGCCCTGTCCAGACCGATGACAATTTCCGTCAGGTAGGGCACCTTTTTCAATTCGTTAATTATGTGGGGCAAAGCCTGACCCTGCAATTCGCTGTAGAGCGATGGTAAGATCAATCCGATGGGTCGCCTCTCGGCATGTGTTTTAATCTCTTCTTCCAAGAGTTCCGTGGGGTAATCGGTTAATTTATGTAAGGTTGTGATGACACCGTTCTGAAAAAAATCAGCCATGACGGCCTCCGTGTTTATGATACAAAATGTTCGATGGCCTCTCGCCAACCCCTTGGGCCGGGCTGCTCGGTTTTGTAAAGATGCGGTAACGAAAGATGCGATCCATAGCCGCCATCCGGCCTTTTTACCAATACGGGTTGATCCACAGCCGTTAAAAGGTCTTCGTCGTTTTTACTATCGCCCAGACCCAATGTTCGAAATTTACGCTTTTCTATTGCTTCAAACAGATGGTGCAATACATTCACAGCCCGACCTTTATCGGTATTGCCCAATAAATGGTAAAATCGATTGCCGCGCAACAAGCGGCAGCCTTTTTCTTTTAAATAGGCCTGTAATTCCGGTAAATCATTCAGGTTGTGATTGCTAATAAACGGTTCGCTGAAAAAACGCTGTTTGGCCAAGCGCGCCTGATCCTCCGGCAACCCCGTGTGCTTTCGGATTTCTTCAAGCGACATTTCCGAAAAGCCGCGTATTCTTAATTTAAAATTTTGGCGCATTTTTTCAAAACAATGTAAAATTTCTTCATGCTTTTTGCCCAACAGAAGAACTTCATGACCTTCCATCTCATATTCGCTAACAGGCCGGGCAAAGTAGCCGCGCGGGACAAAAACCGCACTGCCGTTTTCCACGATAAACGGGTCTTTGAGCCCTAATTGCCTGCGCAAAAAAATAACCTCGCGATGCGTCTTGCTGGTACAGGGTACCACGGGAATCTTTTTTTCTTTTAATAAACGAACGGCAGGCCGGGCCGGCGCAAAGGAATAATTTAGAGCGTCTAACAGCGTTCCGTCCAAATCCGTGAAAACAAGCCATGAATTTTCCATAGTTAAAAATGCCATTATTTCGCTTAAAAATCAAGTGGCAGGGCATTGCGGTCGTTAAAAATAAGCGGTAAATTTTTTGGTAAACAGGCAAAGGCCCGTTATATTTATGCCCAAAATTAAAGGAACAAAAAATGGACAAGAAAGAAATTGTAAAAATTTTAGAAGAAATCGGTACGTTGCTGGAAATTAAGGGGGAAAATCCCTTTAAAGCCCGGGCCTATTACAATGCCGCCCGTCAACTGGAAACCCTGCAGGAAGATTTGACACAATTGGTTAAAGAAGGACGGATTCGCGAATTAAAGGGCATTGGTGAAGCTCTGGCTAAAAAGATTGCAACTTTGGTAACCGAAGGACGGTTGCCCTACTACGAAGACCTGAAAGCTTCCGTTCCGCCTGGTCTTTTGGAAATGCGTTCGATTCCCGGCATGGGCCCGAAGAAGATCAAGACGGTTTACGAAAAATTGGGCATCCGTAACCTGGCCGAACTGGAATATGCCTGTCTTGAAAATCGTCTGCGCGATTTGCCCGGTTTCGGTCTGAAAACGCAGGAAAAAATTTTAAAAGGCATTGAATTACGTAAAAAATACAAAGAACGCTTTCATTTGCCCACGGCCCTTGAAACCGCCGAAAGCCTGATTCGCCATTTGAAAAAATCACCTTTAATAAAACGCATTTCCGTGGCCGGCAGTTTACGCCGCAAACGGGAGACTATTAAAGATATCGATATTTTGGTGGCCTGCAAGGAAGAAGATCGGGAGCGCCTGGCCGATCATTTTACAGCCTTTGAAGCCATCGATACGATTAGCGGCAAAGGTAAAACCAAGGTTAGTGTGGTCCTGCAGAACGGCATGGCTTGCGATTTGCGGCTGGTGGGCGAAGAATCCTTTCCTTATGCCTTACAATATTTTACCGGCAGTAAAGATCACAATACGGCCTTGCGCCATCGGGCTAAAAAAATGGGTTTTACGCTGAATGAATACGGCTTATTCGAGCAAAACAAAGAAAAATTCATCTCCTGCGAAAATGAAGAGGAAATCTACCGCGCGCTCGGGCTGGCTTTTATCGAGCCGGAACTTAGGGAAAATGTCGGAGAAATCGAAGCGGCCGAAAAAGGCACCCTGCCCGATCTGGTTAAGGAGAGCGATATTCAGGGCGTATTTCATGTGCACAGCACTTACAGCGACGGTAGCAATTCCATCGAAGAAATAGCCGAGCGTTGCCGGGATTTGGGTTACCAATATTTGGGCATTAGCGACCACAGCAAATCCGCTTATTATGCCAACGGCCTTTCCGAAGAACGCATTAAACGACAGCACGAAGAAATTGATCGCCTGAATGAAAAATTAAAGCCGTTTGTCATCTTCAAAGGGATTGAAGTGGATATTTTGCCTGACGGTTCGTTGGATTACGATGATGCCGTATTGGAAAGTTTCGATTTCATCATTGCCTCGGTTCATTCTTCATTTCATTTGCCCGAAAAAGAAATGACCGAACGGATTTGTCGCGCTCTGGCCCACCCGTTGGTAACCATGTTAGGGCATCCTACGGGAAGGCTGCTTTTAGGGCGCGAACCGTATGCTCTGAACATGGAAAAAGTATTGGAAACGGCCGCGGAGCACGGTAAGATCATCGAAATTAACGCCAATCCGTATCGTCTGGACATGGATTGGCGTTGGGGCATTAAGGCCAGCCGTTTGGGTATTAAAACCGCCGTTAATCCCGATGCTCATTCTCTAAACGGTTTAAACGATATGCGCTTCGGGCTGGGCATTGCGCGTAAAGCCTGGTACCAAAAGGCGGCGGTGCTTAACACCTATTCGGTCCGGGAGCTTAAAACTTTTTTCGCAAGGTTCAAACAGGCGGGCAAATGAGCCATATTCCCCGGCCAGCGTCCGAATCCGTAAATTTACACCGATTCGTACCGGGCCGGGAAAAAACGGTAAAAGAGTACCTTTAAAAGATTTTACGCTTTTTGCGCCGATAGGGCTGCGGCGAAGTGTGAATGTTGCAATATTTGGTCGGCGCGTATTTCAAATTGTACAACTCTTCAAAGGTTTCCGGACAATACGGAGTGGCCAAGAGGCGCGATTCCTTGCAAATTTTTAAGCGTGCCACGCCGGAGCATTGCGGAAAATCGTGCCGTTCGATGTTCAACGAATCGTAAACCATTTTCATGAAGTCGGCCCAAAAAGGAAGCGCAGCAGCCGAACCCGTCATGCCGCGTCCCAGGCTGTATTTGAAATCATCCAACCCCACCCAGACGCCGGCCACAATTTCCGGCGTAAAGCCGATGAACCAGGCATCGGTGTACGAATTGGTTGTACCCGTTTTGCCGCCCGCTTTTTCGTAAAATTTGAAAATGGTACGCGCATGAATACCGGTTCCCCGATTAATCACCGTTTGCAACATATCGTTCATAATGTAAGTGGTTTCCGGCGAAAGGGCCTCTTTCATTTTTGGTGTGGCCTGATAGATGACATTTCCGTTACGATCTTCGATCTTGGTGATGGCAATGGGATAGACATGGACCCCGTTATTGGCAAAAATACCGTATGCCGAAATAATTTCCAGGGGAATAACATCGGCGCTACCCAGAGCCAGCGAAGAATAGGGAGGCAGCGGCGTGGTGATGCCCATTTCGCGAGCGTATTTAATAACCACTTGCGGTGTAATGTCGTCGATCAGTCGGACGGCTACGGAATTGAGTGAACGGCGCAAAGCATCGCGCAGAGTGACCATTTGGCCGGTAAATTTACCGCTGTAGTTTTGCGGTGTCCAACGGGTGCTGTCCGGATTAAATTGTACGGTGGGTAAATCGGGATATTCCGTGGCCGGAGAATAGCCGTTGTCGATGGCTGCGGTGTACAAAAAGGGTTTAAAAGCCGAACCTGGTTGGCGCATCATCTGCGTAACACGATTCCATTTGGATTTGTAAAAATCCCGCCCTCCGATCATGGCCAAAATATGGCCGTTGTGCGGATCTAAAGCGGTAAAGGCAAGTTGTACCGTGCTGACGGCTTGATAGGCCGAATCGCCCAATTCTTCTTTTAATTTTCTAAAAACCGATTGCCGGCGCACCCTTTCCTGCAAGGCATCGATATGCTTGGCCACGGCCATTTCCATGTATTTTTGAATTCGGGTATCTAAGGTGGTGTAAATGCGGAGCCCGTCTTCGTAAATGTTAACACCCAACGAGTCCTGCAAACGGTTCAATTTTTGGCGTACGTATTCGGTAAAATACGGGGCAATTTTCATTTTGTAGGGATCGGTTACGTTTAAACCCAAAGGCAATTGCCGCAAACTGTCGAATTCGGCCTGAGTCAGTTTGCCGTTTTTTACCATCATGCTCAAAACCACGTTGCGCCGGCGTAAAGCCCGGTCCGGATGTCGAATAGGCGAATAGTACGTTTGACCTTTTAATATGCCGATTAACAAAGCCGCTTCTTGTACGTTCAAATCTTCCACATCCTTGTCAAAGTATCGTTTGGCGGCCGCGCGAATGCCGTACGCGTTATTGCCGAAGAAATTAATATTCAGGTACATGCTTAAAATTTCTTCTTTGGAATAGGTGCGCTCGATTTGAATAGCCGTCAGAGCCTCTTTGATTTTTCGGCTGATATTCTGCGCGTAACCGAAATAGAGATTGCGGGCCAATTGCATGGTAATGGTGGAAGCGCCCTGCCTGAAATCCAGATGAATCAAATCCACCGCAAGGGCCCGAAGAATGCCTTCGAGATTGATCCCCCAGTGGTGGAAGAAATCGCGGTCTTCGGTTGAAATTAAGGCGTCGATCACGCATTTGGGTATTTTATCGTACGGCGTGTACGTTCGATTATAGGTGAAAAAGGAATGAATGATTTCGCCATCGGCCGAATAAACCACCGTGGCCATTTCCGGATCGATCCGTTCCAATTTATCCAAGGATGGTAAATCTTTACTTAAACGATACAAATAGAAGGAACCCGCTAAAATGACAAGCAAGATAAAAACAGCAAGGTAATGGCGGCGTTTCCCGGACGATTTTTTATTACCGGTTGGCACCTTATGAGTTTGAGTCGATTTACGTGTTTTTTCGCCCGAGATGTTTTTCAACGTTCCCGTATTACGTTTTTTACGTTTCATATTAAACCTTAATCAAATTTAAAAAGACAGCAATGTATCCGATTTAAAAAATTAAAATTAATAAATTTCCGTGTCATTTAAAACTTTTTTACATTGCACGCTTTAAGTGCCTGCAGGTTCCGACATTTGGAAAATTCCGTTTAAAGTGACAGGTCGAAAAATTGCGCATGACGATTCGGGGGATGGATGAGTGATTGATGCCTCTCCGGTAAAATACACCTTTAAATTCTAATTAGTTAGAGGCAAAAGCCGTCGGCCCTATTCATAAACAAAACCTTCCACTTCAAGTTTCAATTCCTC
>CAZHIZ010000139.1:0-9362 GCA_964532875.1 uncultured Caldithrix sp.
ATGAATGCCTTTGCCCAGCAAAAATTAACCGGTCTGCAGGTCATGGAAAAGGTGTACAATCGCCCGACCGGTAACGATATGGAAGCTACGTTAACCATGACACTAATCAATTCCAGCGGGGATAAACGCGTACGGGTGATCAAGCAGTTCATTCGTGATTTCGGCAAAGTGGAAAAGAAGATCATGTTCTTTATTAAACCAGCCGATGTGCGTAATACCTCGTTCATGAACTGGAGCTATGACGACCCCAATAAAGAGGACGATCAATGGATTTATCTGCCCGCTTTGAAAAAAGTTAAACGCATTTCCAGCGATAGCAAAGGCGACTATTTTATGGGTTCCGATTTTACGTATGACGACTTGGGCGATCGTAAGCCGACAGAGGACAATCACAAGATCTTACGCGAAGAGAAATTAAACGGCGAAGATTGCTATGTGGTGGAAAGTACTCCCAAAGACCCGGATTACATGTATTCCAAAACCGTTACCTGGGTCATTAAAGGCAAATGGATCGGATTGAAAAAGGAATTTTACGACGAAGACGGTGATTATCTTAAAACGCTGAATATTGAAAATTATAAAAATATCAAAGGTATCTGGGTTATTATGAGAGTTAAAATGGATAATGTACAAAAAAAGCACCAAACCATAATGGAATTGACGGATGTTAAAATAAATACCGGCATTCCGGCCCGAATGTTTACCGAACGTATGATGAAGAGAGGATTGTAATGATGAGGCTTGTAAAGATCATTAGTATTTTGTCCTTATTGGCTCTGGGACTTCAGGCGCAAGGCATTTCTTTTACCGGATATGCCCGGAATTATATGGGCGTCCTTTTAAAAGGTGACCATAATTATGCCATTATCCAGAACACGTTTAATTTAAATGTGGAGAAAAACGGCGATAAAATTGCCTTTAAGGTCAATCCTTATTTGTACCAATACCCGAATTTGAAACCGGAGTTGGGGCTGCGTGAGGCGTATTTGGATATGTATTTCCCCAGCATGGATTTGCGGATTGGCAAGCAACAAATCATTTGGGGCAAAGCCGACGGTGTGTTTATTACCGATATTGTTTCTCCCAAAGATTTATCGGAATTTCTATTGCGCGATTTCGACGAAATTCGCATGGGTATTACCAGCCTTAAGGCCGATTATTACATAGGCGATAATACATTGGAAATGGTCTGGATTCCTACATTTACCCCAACTAAATTCGCACCGGAAGGAAGTATTTGGCGTCCCGCCATGCCCGCTTTCCCCGTACAGCCGGTGATCGATCATTCCCGGGAAACCGTACAGCCCAAGTTGGCCAACAGCGAATTTTTTGCCAAGTTTTCGGCATTAACCGAATATGTGGATTTCGAAATCATGACCGGCTATGCCTGGGATGACGACCCGACCATGCATGTGGTCAAGCATTTTGATTTCAGCAATCCGCAACATCCGCGGTTGACCGGTATTACCGTGTATCCCGAGCACCACCGTTTGAGTATCGGAGGGGGCAGTTTTAGTACCACTTTAGGCCCGTTTGTTTTACGAGGTGAAGGAGCCTACTATTCCGGAAAATATTTTAATACCACCGATCCGAAAGCCAAAGAATCTGTGGTAAAAAAAGATTATTTGCATTATTTGTTCGGTCTGGATTACACCCTAATGGACTGGCATCTGAGCGGCCAATTTATTCAACAGGCTATCTTGAATTACAACGATTACCTTAAAAACGATCAATATTCGAACATGGCTACATTTTTGGCTACTAAAGATTTCTTGAACGAAACGTTGAATCTTTCGTTTTTCATGTATTACGATTTCAATAATCAGGCATCGCTTATTCGGCCAAAAATTACCTACGATTTTGCCGATGCCTTTGAAATTTTATTGGGCGCCAATATTTTTACCGGAACAGAAGGCATGTTCGGGCAATTTCACAACAACAGCATGGTTTACACAAAAATAAAATACAGCTTTTAAAAACGGATTTTTTTGCTGAGCGCCGGCCCCGTTGGGGGCAGCGCTCATTTTTACGTCCTGTTGGCCTAAAGCAGGAAATTGTACCTTGCAAAAGACGACACCGTTCTTAAATACATCTTTCATGTTTGCCAGATCTGAACAAAGAAATTAATCTTTTAATAGAAATGTAGTGGTGGGAGTTTAGGCAAAATTCCAAATCCAAAGTACCTGCGGACAATATTCCTAATTATTGGTTTGAGCAAAGTCCGTATTCCATTTATGCCTGCCCCGATTGCGATTTCATTGCCACCTTTTTAATCAATTTTACTTTTTCTCAATTCTTTCTACAATTTTCACAGCTATTTTCGGTATTTTGAACAATCAAAAAATTTGATTCTCAGAAAATTAATCGCTAAGTTTAACCATTTGGTTAAATAAAAAGGTTAATATCCATGGCAGAACTTAGCACTTCTAAAGAAAAACAAATTTTAAGCGTAGCTATGCAGGTATTTCTGGAGCGGGGATTCCACGGCGCAAAAATGCAGGAAATTGCCGATCGGGCCGGCGTGAATAAAGCCATGCTTCATTACTATTTTCGCAGTAAAGATCGTCTTTATGCCATGATTTTCGAAAAGCTTTTTATGGAATTCATGAATTCCATTGCCGATTCATTCGAGGCAGAAGGTGACTTAGCCTTGACATTGAAACATTTTATTAACAGCATCATCGACCGCTTACGCCAAACCCCTGACCTACCTTTATTTGTGGCGCGTGAATTAAGCTGGGGTGGGCCGGTGGTGTACAAAACAATTCGACGGATGCTGCAAAAAAACAGGTTTAAAACACCGCAAATTATCCTCGATGAAATTGAAAATGCCAAACAGCGAGGAGAAATCGATTCATCGCTTGATCCTGTGCAATTTATTTTTACACTGGTAGGTTCTTGTATTTATCCTTTCTTAGCGCGGCCCATTGTTGAGTCCATATTTCCTGAACTGATTGAGAATTGGGAAACGTTACTGGAACAACGCAAAGAAGCGGTTTTTCGGGTGCTTTATTATGGAATAAAGGGGGAGGGCACCAATGCGTAGAAGTATGTATTTTGGTTTTCTTTTGCTTATTTTAGGCTTTTCGGTCTATTCCTTAAAAGGGCAGGATTTACAACAAGTGGTTCAACTTGCTTTACGTAAAAATAAAACTGTGCTGGCCCAGATGCAGCAAGTTAAAATGACTGATTTTCAGGCAAAGGCCATCTGGAGAAGATCCCTACCACAATTGAATTTCGAATCTTCTTACCGCCATGTAACCCATGTACCCGAAATTGAATTTCCAATGCTTTTTGGGAAAAAGGTTTCCCCCATTCATTTGGGTTCATACGACACATACGAAAACAGCTTGATGGTTAGTTATACTCTCTTTAGCGGCTTCGCTTTACAAAGCCAGATTCACCTTATGGCACAACAGGCCCGTTTGCAAAAAATCAATTTAGAAAAGATTCGCAAAGAGATTGCTTTTAAAACGGTCTTAGCATATCGAAATGTGCAACGGTATCAACTGGAACTTGAGTCTTTGCAAGCCGGAATAAAACGAATTAATGAACAATTGGCACGTGTTTCTTCATTAATTAGGCAGGGCATGGCTTTGGCGTTGGATTCCCTGTCTCTAACATTGGCCAAATTAAAATTAGAACAAAAACAGATAGCTGTTAGTGGACAATTAAAAAATGCACAAGATGAATTGCGGCATATTACCGGCCGTGCCATTCGGGTTAGCCCGTTTGCAGCCGTAAAGCCTGCCCCACTTTCAACTCGGTTGCTGGGCGAACAAAGCGAAACAATAAAGCGCATTAAGCAAATTGAAAGGATAAAAAAGACACAATTAACATTGGCCCAGTCCGGGTATTACCCCAGAGTACAACTGTTTGCCAGTTACAATTACGGTCGCCCGGGTTTGGACATGATACGCAATGAATGGATGGACTATGGCGTGTGGGGCGTTAGCCTTCATTGGAATTTGTTTAGCTGGTCCGCCGATCGGTTAAATGCTCAAGCTGCAAAAGCGGCAATTAAGGAGATCCAATGGCAAAAGGAAGAGGCCCATGAGCAGCTTCAAAATCGGTTTAATGCGATTGTCCGCGAGTGGCAAACGCTCAGGCAAGAATATCAGGTTTTGCAATCTTCTTTAGAAGTCGCAAAAACAAAAATGCACATCATTGCCGCTAAATACAAGCAAGGTATGGCCACGGTAACGGATTTTAATCGCGCCAATCTGGAATTAACAGAAGCGGAGCTGAAAGTGAAAAGCCAACTTGTTTTATTAATTTTAAAACAAAATCAAATTGAATATTTTAGCGGAAAACCCATCAAGCAATGGAGTATTCGACAATGAGAAGAATCATTCTTTTCGTATTTGTTGTTTTGATTTTAGTTGCATGCGCTTCAAAGGGGAAAAGCACATTTGCTTACAATGGACATTTGGATGCCGAAGTCATTCGTTTAACATCTCAAGTCAATGGCACCCTCGATTCCGTTAGGGTCGATGAAGGAGATCGTATTAAGCAAGGTCAGCTTCTAATAAAAATAGATGATAAGCGCATTCGTTTAAAATTACGGCAACAACAAGCGCAGTTAGAAGAAATTCAAACCAATTTAGAAGCGCTTAATGCCAAAATGCGTCAGGTTGAAAGTCGTTTGCAATTCAACAAGCAAACTTTGCAAAAAACAGAAGTTATGTTAAAGCAAGGTGCCGCCACCCCACAACAACGCGACCAGTTAGCCACACAAGTACGTGTACTTAAAGCCCAGCTTGACGAATTGCGCATCAAGCGGAAATTATTTTTCAGCAAGAACAAGCAGTTACAAGCGGGCATTGCGATCACACAATTGGCTTTAAACGATTGCCGGATTTTAGCGCCTATTAATGGTGTCGTAATCAATCGCCTCGTGCAACCCGGTGAGTTAGCTGTCCTGGGAAAAAACTTAATAGAGGTAGCAGATCTGACCCATTTAAAAGTAACCATCTACGTTCCATTGACCCGATTAAATAGGATTAAATTAGGCCAGAAAGCCATAGTCAAAATAGATGGCAGCAATGAAAAATTTCCGGCAACTTTAGAATGGATATCAAGCGAAGCAGAATTTACTCCTAAGACCATCATGACCGAGGAAACGCGCACGACCCTTGTTTATGCGGTTAAGCTAAAAGTCAATAATTCCGGAGGTAAATTAAAGATTGGCATGCCGGTGGAAGTTTATTTGCAAGAATAGGCATTAGGAAAGTTCAAACATTGTTAAACTAAGTACATTTGTTTTATTCGGAAAATAATGCAAAATAAACCGCTAATTATTGAAAATATTTACAAGCGTTTCGGCAAAGTTCAAGCCTTAAACGGTGTTAGCCTGAGGCTATCTCAAGGCGAAATTTACGGATTGATCGGGCCGGACGGCGCGGGCAAAACAACTCTTATGCGAATAGCTGTTAGTTTAATGAAGCCCGATAAAGGTCACATTTATTTTCAAGGACAAGAGCTCACTAAAGACGTTTCATTTGTGCGATCGCAAGTGGGTTACATGCCTCAGCGCTTTAGTTTGTACCCCGATCTAACCGTAGAAGAAAATTTGCGTTTTTTCGGGGATTTATTTGGCATTCCCAATCAACTGCAAAACGAACGGATGAAACGTTTGTACCGGTTTTCAAAACTCGAGCCGTTTAAGCATAGACGGGCAGCCGATCTTTCGGGCGGAATGAAACAGAAATTAGCCCTATCGTGCATGTTAATGCATGAACCGAAAATCATCGTAATGGATGAGCCGACCTACGGTGTCGATCCTGTTTCACGATCGGAATTGTGGGGTACGTTAAAAGCCCTGGCCGCCGAGGGACGGACAATTTTGGTGAGCACCTCATATATGGATGAGGCACAACTGTGTGACCGCGTAGGATTGATTTTTAAAGGCAAGATGTTAGCGGATGGTACGGCCAAAACCATTGCAGACAAAGTAAAGGCCTCGATGTGGCGCATTAAAACGGCGCGAGCCTTTGATGCCTATTCGCTACTCATTCGGTTCTTCCCAGCGGATGATTGTCATGTGTTCGGCAATGCGGTTCATGTTTTGGACAGTGAAAAGAAAGGTCGTGCTTTCATTAAAAAAGTGCTGAAGGATGGAAATGTCCCGTTTGATTCGATAGCACCAGACAAACCGAACATCGAAGATGCCTTTTTAAAATTGATTAAAATAGAAGGCGATGGACCAAATGCACAGCAACAATGAGAACGGTCAAATTGTGGTTGCCGAAAATTTAACCCGAAAATTCGGAAATTTTGTAGCTGTTGATCACTTAAATTTTTCAATTGAAAAGGGTGAAATATTCGGTTTTTTGGGTGCCAATGGGGCCGGTAAAACCACAACGATACGGATGCTTTGCGGTTTGCTATTACCTACATCAGGTTCGGCTTCGGTTGCCGGATTTGATATTTATTCACAGGCAGACGATTTAAAGCACCACATTGGCTATATGAGTCAACGCTTTAGTTTGTATGAAGATTTAACGGTTTTAGAAAATATTGAATTTTACGGTGGCATTTATGGCCTTGCGCGTTCACAAATACGTCAAAAAAGTGAGACATTATTGCATTACTTAAAGTTAAATGATCGTGCTGGTACATTAACAACAGAGCTACCTCTCGGATTAAAACAACGCCTGGCATTAAGTATTGCTTTATTGCATGATCCCGAAATTATTTTTTTGGACGAGCCGACTAGTGGGGTCGATCCACATTCTCGTCGTCAGTTTTGGATGCTCATTTATCGCCTTGCTGCCCAAGGTAAAACAGTGATTGTAACAACCCATTTTTTAGATGAAGCGGAATATTGCCAACGGGTGGCGATTATGAGCCAGGGTAAAATAGTTGAATTAAACACCCCGCAAAATTTAAAACAAAAATACAAAAGTGAGGCCATGCAAACCGTATTTCTACGAGTCATCGGAGAAGATGGAAGATGAAGCGTACGTTTTTAAGCATCATTAAAAAAGAATTTTTACATATTTTCAGGGACCAACAAACCTTATTGGTTGTTTTGCTAATGCCGGTCGTCATGCTAATTCTTTACGGCTATGCCATTACTTTGGAAATGCGGCAAATCAAAATCGCCATTGTTGATCAATCGCATAGCCCTCAAAGTCGTGCTTTTATCAGGCATATTGGCAGCAGCAGCTTTTTTAAAATCGCAGCTCGTGACGTTCCGGAATCGCAGTTTGAAATTTTATTCCAAAAACGTATTGTTCATTGTATTTTAATTATTCCGGCCCATTTTGCCCGTTCATTGCAAAATAAAAATCGAACACCGGTACAGCTTTTGATTGATGCCAGCGATCCCAACGCAGCCAATTACATCCGTAAATATCTAACACAAATCGCTTTGCGCTTTAATTCTGAGAATAATGTTACGTTTCCTTTACCGTTTAAAGTGGTTACGCGTTTGCTTTACAACCCCTTGCGCAAAGCACAATATTTTTTTGTACCGGGGCTGATTGCCGTTATCATATTGTTAATCAGCGCCTTATTGACGAGCATAGCCATCGTGCGGGAAAAAGAAAGAGGAACTTACGAACAAATTTTGGTGAGCCCGGTTAAAGGCTATCAAATTATTTTGGGAAAAGTAATTCCCTACATTGTACTTGGATTTGCAGACGCTGTGCTCATTTTATTTTTTGGTTATTTCTGGTTTCATGTTCCGTTTAAAGGTTCTTTACTGTTACTTTTGGCAACTTTGATTTTGTATTTATTAAGCGGCCTAAGTTTGGGACTTTTTGTTTCCACCATCACCGAATCGCAAAGAGAGGCCATGCTAATCGTATTGTTGGGCACCATATTGCCAACTATTATGTTAAGCGGATTTATTTTCCCAATTGCCAGCATGCCGACCATTTTTCAATATTTTAGCAAAATCATTCCGGCTACTCATTTCCTAACAATCATAAGGGGCATTCTTTTGAAGGGGGTGGGCCTGGCCGATTTAGAAGTGCCAATTTCGTATCTTGTAGGATTGTCTGTTTTTTTAATTGTTCTTAGTATCGGTAGTTTTAAAACTACTCTGGAGTAAGTGTGCGGCTGATCTATTTGATTACTAAAGAATTCCGTCAAATTCGCCGAGAGCGCATTTTTGTTGGTATTATTTTTATCATGCCGTTGATTCAAATCGTCTTATTGGGATTTGCCATTACCACGGATATTACCAATGTTCCGTTAATCACTGTCGATGAAGATCATTCGACCTTTAGCCGAAGGATAACGGAGGCTTTTGCTAAGGGCACAACATTTCGTTACGTAGAAAATTTGAATAGCAAGGAAGCCGCAAGGCAGGCCATAGACCTCGGAGTAGGCAAGTTGGCTGTGATTATTCCGCAACACTTTGAACGTGACCTAAAGATGGGCAATCAGCCAGAAGTTTTAATACTTATCGACGGTGTGGATGGTAATTCGGCAGGAATCATTGCTTCATACGTTAATCAGCTGAGTGAGCAATTGCAACAAGAGTGGTTATTCCGTTCCAATGCCGCAATGAATGCTTTACAAAAGCCACATTTAGTTACCATCATACCGCGAATGGTTTACAATCCGGATTTAAGAAGTGTAAATAATATTGTGCCTGGTATTTTGGCTATTTTAATTTTTATTATCACTTCTTTTTTAACCAGCATGTCCATAGTGCGGGAAAAAGAGATTGGCACGTTAGAACAATTAATGGTGACCCCGATTAAAAGTTGGGAATTGTTAGCCGGAAAAATTATTCCCATGTTGGTAGTTGCTTTTTTGCTTTTTAATGTAGGCTTGCTCTTTAGTTATTTAATTTTTGGGTTATGGATTAAAGGAAGCTTATTGTCGCTCTATTTGCTGGTTCTTCTTTTTAGTTTAAGCGGGTTATCGTTAGGTATTTTTATTTCGACTATCTCAAACACACAACAACAAGCAATGTTCTTTAGCTGGTTTTTCATGATCTTTTCGATTCTTCTTTCGGGGTTTTTTATTCCGATTGAAAACATGCCTCAGGGTATTCGCTTGCTAACGTATTTAAATCCCACACGATATTTTATGGTTATTATCCGCGGGATCTATTTAAAAGGAACCCACCTTGCGGATTTATGGCCACAGACTTTAGCCATGACTATTTTCGGAGGAGTGATGTTTTTACTTGCAGGATTGCGTTTCCATAAGAGATTAAATTGATTCCATCAGGAGCATGAAAGGGCAAAAAAGGTAAAAACCAGTAATTTTAGAGGCTGACTCGTCAATAGCCAGACATGTTGACGCAGATTTTTTCTGAATGAATCATTCGTCTTCATTCGTGCATTCGCGTGGAAAATCCCCCCTACCTTTCGAATTTCGCAGGGAGGGGAGCCTTGACA
>CAZHIZ010000140.1:0-9323 GCA_964532875.1 uncultured Caldithrix sp.
CCTTACTTTTAACGAACAACCCTTGAGAAATGGCCTTTTAATTTTTCCGTATCTTTCCTTTTAAAAAATCATCGAATAAAAGAGTTTATGGAAAACGAAATAAAAAAAACAGATAATACGTTACATTTAAAAAATACAATCAAAGGAGTTTTTTTATGACGGAACATTTAACTAAGAAAGATTTTCTTGAAAAAGTATTTAACTACGAACAAAATCAAGAATGGAAATACGAAGGTGATTTGCCGGCCGTTATTGATTTCTGGGCCGAATGGTGCCAACCCTGTAAAATGGTAGAACCTATTTTGGAAGAATTGTCCGAAGAATATGCCGGAAAAATCCACTTTTACAAGGTGAATACGGAAGTGGAACAGGAATTGGCAGCCGTCTTCGGTATTCGCAGTATCCCTTCGCTTCTTTTCATTCCGATGAACGATCGGCCGCAAATGGCGGTTGGCGCTTTACCGAAGAATACTTTGAAACAAGCCATCAAAGAAGTTCTGGGCGTGGAAGAAGTAACCGCTTAAATTAAGAAAATATTTTTAACGCACAAAGCCCTGTCATTTTAAATGGCAGGGCTTTTTTTCATTAAATTAAAATCGAGGCGGTTCTGCGCTTAATTGCTTTCCTTTAATTGCGAATCGGGTCAAAAGGCGATTGCGGTGCAATGTACCGGCCGGTCGGGGCAGGGGCGGTAAAACTTCGGCCTTAATGTTTTTCTTTGTCTCAAACGAAAAACGGGTTCCTGCAAAATGCCGGTCACTTATCAGCCAAAGCTGGCCTTCTCCCTGCCACTGTGTATCCCCAGTCTGCAAACGGATGTGAACGGTTTGCTCATGTTCGGCCGCATCAAGTGTACAAATAAGCCAGGCCCAACGATTGTCCTGTTTCTGCACGGTCGGGGTTACGGTTTTGCCGTTTAACTTGATGTGTACCTGCGGCAAAATTTCCTGTTTGTTTTCACCAATATCTTGTAGCAAAATGGCCAGCTTGCCTTCCGTTGCCGCTTTCAAGCGTAGCCGCAGCGTAATTTCATTAACACCATAGCTAACGGCGTAAGAACGTAATCCGTCAACGGAATCTCTCGGCGGGAGCGCGAAACGAATATGTTCTGCCTTTTTCCCGATCTCATGCATGGCCCTGGAAAAAGCAGGATTCAGCATGCGCAAGGGGCCGGTCGATACGTAAGCCGTCATTTGGTAGTTCCTTGCGCCGGTTTTTTGCCCGCTAAAAATGATGTTGGCCGGAAGGGGACGTTGGGCTTCGTTTAAGGGAAAAATGCGATAAATCGCCGTTTCGTAACCGGCAACTAAAAGAGTAATTCTTTCTCCCGCTTTGTACAGTCGTGGTGAAATCCAGCGGTAGGGATAAATTTGTTCCAAAACCAAATTTCGGGCCGTTTCGGACAGCCCCAAGGTATCGCTCAACGGCACCGTAACGGTTTGCGAGCGGATGAAAGGATTACGTGCCGCCACAATCCCGTGTAAACCGTTAAAATGAACATAAGCGTAGGCACTGCCCTTTGAGGGATTACCGCCGATCATGAAAGTTTGCTTTAAAATATTGAAATTATCTCGGGCCCATTTCATGGATTGGGCAATGGCCTTCCATTCGGCCTCGCTTAGAATATCCGGCGAAATGTACAGTTCCCACATGGAAACACCGCGTGCAAAATAGAGCAGCGCGTTGTCCGTGAATTTGTCGATGGGTTCCCGTTCGCCGCCCAATTTTTGCAGTTGCCCTTTGATAATACCGTGAGTCATTAAATTGGCAATGGGAAAATAGAAATGGTGTACATTAAAATCCCGAAATAATGTATTATCGCGATAGGTAATGGCCGCATCCCGCCGACTGATGGAAGGCAGATCGGAATAGCCGTAATCGCCGCCCTGCATCCAGATTTGATTGGCATATTTTACCCACCACGGACTGAGCCACGTACCGGAGGTAATATTTAAGAAAACATGCGGATTGGCCTGACGAACGGCTTTGCACAGGGCAATAACCGTGTCCATGACAGCACGCCGGGAATAAAGGCCTACCGGATGGCCATGATCCGCTTCGCTGCAAGAGAATTGAATGCCGTCCCATTTAAAAAAGGCCACTCCGTCTTTTTGGACAAAATCGGTAGTACGCTTTTTCAGCAATTGGCTGTAATGACGTCCGGCCACACACATCATGGCGTGATTGCGATCGGAATGGCCGGCAATAACCTCGTAGCCGTGGCTTGCCATCCAACGAATGCGCCGCATGCGAAAGGAGTAACCGCCGGTGGGTCCAAACCACAAGCCGAGATTAGTGCCCATTTTTTGCAAGCGGCGGGAAATGGGTGTAAGACCATGCGGAAACTGAGCGGGGCGCAACTTCCAATCGCTGGCGTACACGTCCCAACCGTCATCCAAAACAAAGGCATCGAGATGAATACCGTTTTTTTGCACGAAGTTTTTTTCGATCAAATCGATGATGCGCATGATGTTGGTTTCGTTCATGATGTTTTGTTTGGGGATATTTTTAAAGGCCGGCGAACGCAAATCGTACCAACTATTGTACAAAACGTAAGGACGCACAGGCGCTACGCGCTGGCCATCCAAATAACGATTAAACCACAGGTGCTCGAAATGAGGCGGTGTGAGTGCCAACACCTGCCAAGGGGAACAAATACCTGCGGCCGTAATTTTTTGGCCTACCTCGACTCCGGCTTTAAAAATGGATTCACCGGCGGAAGATTTGCGAAACGTATTGCTGGCAATGGGATATTCCAAACCGCTGAAAAAGCCGCTTTGTTTGTTGCGCAGCACGACGGGTTGCCCGAATCCGCCGGATTTAATCACTTTAAACGATGTTTTGATTGTGCTAAAACTGGGATAAATAAATCGCAGAAAATGGTAACCATACGTACTGTCGCTTACGGTGAGTTGCTTTTCAATCCAGAATGCTCCCGGTGCTAAACGATAGGAAAGGCGCAGGCCAAAGGGGGCTTCCGTTGCGCTAAAAAGTAAATCGAGCTGGCGGGCTCCGGCGGAATCTCTTTTCACGGAGAATGTTGTCAAACGAAAGTCTTTAGCACTTAACAAAACCGGATTTTCAGCATTGTTTGTTTTGTGCGACGCATGCCATCCCGTCCACTGAATGTCCAATGCAAAATTTCCGTTGCTTTGCCACTGGGGAGATTTGCCGTTAAAAAAATGTCGAGCGTTTTCGGGAACCTGCAATATTTCCCCTGTTAACACGCCATTTTCAAAGGTGAGTTTTAAACGAATTTTTTGATTGCACAGAAAAAATTGATTTCCCTGGCGGGAGAAAGTGACAGGGTTCGCCGGAGAAGCCGGATGGTCAGACCGGGCAAAAGCACTATTTAAAAAGAAGGCAATAATCAAAATGATGAAT
Source organism: uncultured Caldithrix sp. (assembly GCA_964532875.1). GTDB lineage: Bacteria > Calditrichota > Calditrichia > Calditrichales > Calditrichaceae > Caldithrix. The sequence continues at coordinate 3,385 of CAZHIZ010000140.1, forward strand.
AAAGAACGCATGGCAGGGCCCCTTGTTTGTAAAACTTTTTGTATTAGCTGATCTGCTATTAATTGGAAAAGTAATCAGGAAGGAAAAGCAAAACAAGAGCAAACGATTTTTACGCCATGGGAACGGATTTGCGGACTTTTTAAGGGGTAACGTGTTGGCTATTCCCCAAGCGCATTCAACAAATACTCCACGATTTCTTTAGCGCCGATTCCTTCGGCTTCGGCACTGTAAGAGGTGACTAATCGATGGCGCAAAACCGGAAGGGCCAGATGCCGAATGTCATCGATTTCCGGGGTAAAGCGTTTGTAGAGCAAGGCGCGCACCTTGCTGCCCAAAATCAAATTTTGTGAAGCGCGCGGTCCGGCACCCCAGCGAATCCATTCGTTTATTTTGGCGTCATTCTCGGGACCGGGACGTGTGGCGGCAACCAGCTTAACCGCAAATTCGATCACATTGTCGGCCACAGGAACTTTGCGAATTAATTTTTGAAATTCCAGAATGTCTTCTTTTTTAATGACCGGTTGCAAATTTTCCGCTTCTTCCACCGTGGTACGTTTAACGATGTCGACTTCCTGTTCAAACGAAGGATAATCCAGCCACAAACTGAACATAAACCGATCTAACTGTGCTTCGGGCAGAGGGTAGGTTCCTTCCTGCTCAATGGGATTTTGCGTTGCCAGAACAAAAAACGGTAAATCCAGATCGAAAGTTTGTCCGGCCGCCGTCACGCGGTATTCCTGCATGGCTTCCAGCAGGGCCGATTGCGTTTTGGGCGGGGTGCGGTTGATTTCGTCCGCCAGAATCAGATTGGCAAAAATGGGGCCTTTGATGAATTTGAAAACCTTTTGTCCGGTGGACTTGTCTTCTTCCAGAATTTCCGTTCCGGTGATGTCGGAAGGCATTAGATCGGGGGTGAATTGAATACGGGAGAATTGCAAATCGAGTATTTGCCCCAAGGTACGGATGAGCAGAGTCTTGGCCAGGCCGGGAACACCGACCAAAAGACAATGACCGCGGGCGAAAAGTGCGATTAACAATTGTTCGATGATCTCTTCCTGTCCGATAATAACCTGACTCAATTCCCGGCGAATGGTTTCAAACGATTCGGCGACGGCTTCGGCCAATGCAACGTCTTTTCCCATGAATATTCCTATTGTTATTGCTTAAGCATTTCAGTAAATTGCCAATCAATTGCATGAGTTTACAGAAGCAGAAGATTAAATGCAAGAGTAAGGCGGCCTGCGTGGGGGGCGCTTTCGTTTTTAAAAGACCATCGTCTTTTTGTGCGGCCGCCGTTTGAATTCCTGCAAAACAATAAAATACGACGGAGTTGAATGGAGAATTTATTAAATTTTTCGAACGAACGTTTGCAAACCTATTTCCAAAATATCGGTGAACCGCGCTACCGCGTTAAACAGGTGTACCAAGGGGTGTTTCAAAAAGGGTACGAACGCTTCGAACAGTTCACCAACCTTTCCAAAAAGTTGCGGGAACGTTTGGCGGCCGATTTTAGCCTGCGTTCTTTCAAAGAGTTGCAGCGCATCAGCTCGCCCTTAGACGGCACGACTAAATTTCTGTGGCAAATGGCCGACGGGCGCAAAATCGAAAGTGTTATTATTTACGAGGGCAAACGGGTTACCTTTTGTATTTCGTCTCAGGTGGGTTGTGCGCTGGGCTGCACGTTTTGCGCTACGGGTAAAATGGGCTGGCTGCGCGATTTGAATGCCGGTGAAATTGTGGAACAGGTGCTGCAAATGAATAAACAGGCACAACGTCCGGCCACCAACATTGTTTTCATGGGCATGGGGGAACCCATGTTAAATTACGAAGAAGTAATGCGTGCCGCCGAAATTTTGTCCGACAACGACGGCCTGAATTTCAGTCGTCGTAAAATTACCGTTTCGACCAGCGGCATTATTCCCGGTATCAAGCGCATGGCCGATGAGATGCGACCTTTTCGCCTGGCCATCTCTTTAAATGCGGCTTTTCAGGAAAAGCGCGAACGCATCATGCCCATTGCCCGCAAATATCCCCTGCCCGATTTAATGGAAGCCGCCCGTTACTATTACCAAAAAACGCGCCGACGTATTACGTTCGAATACGTCCTTATTGCCGGATTTAACGATACCATGGAAGATGCCCGGGAATTGGTGCGCATTACGCGCCGTGTGCCCTGTAAAATCAATATCATTCCGGTAAATTCGCAGGATGAGCATTTCCCCGCACCGTCCGAAGAAAAGCTGCGCCGATTCGAAGAAGCGGTGCAAGACAGTGTGTATGCCGTTACGGTACGCAATCGCAAGGGATGGGACATTCAAGCGGCTTGCGGCATGTTGTATGCGCAAAACGAAAGCAAAGGGCGGACGGCAAAGGGGAAAATTAGGGTGGGAAGATTGAAGGTGAAAGAATAAAGAATAAAGATGAAAGGTGAAAGGTGAAAGGTGAAAGGTGAAAGATGGGATGAACGGGCTGTTGATTGCCCGAGGCGCCGGGATTTGTGGCCAGGAACGGAAGCTACCCCGCAGCGTAAATGAATAGCCCGTCTTTAGAGTGAAGTTTTTACAGTTCGGAATGCGAACGATGGAAAAGGAATGGAATGAGCGGATTTTTACTCCTGTTTTTAATAATTGCTTTGGCCTATTTTACGATTTTACATTTTGTCTTCTGGGGCTTAAAGAAATTACCCATTAAAGAAGAGACCACCTTCCCCGCGGTTTCCATTGTCATTGCGGCCCACAACGAGGCACAACGTATCGTTCCCACTTTAAAGTCGTTGGAAGCCCTTGAATATCCCCGGGACAAATACGAAGTGATTTTTGTGGATGACGCTTCAAGCGACGAAACGGCCGGGATTATCGAATCGTATTGTCGCCGTCATGCCCGTTGGAGGTTATTGCGGATTACCCGCGACGGGGATTTTGCCAGCGGTAAAAAGAAAGCTTTAAAATCGGGTATTGCTCAGGCCGAAGGGGAAATCATTTTCACAACGGATGCCGATTGTGTGGTGCCGCCGCGCTGGTTACGCTACATGACGGCTTATTTTGAAGATGATGTGCACATGGTGTTAGGATATTCGCCTTTAAAACGGTTCAAAGGATGGCTGAATACCGTTTTGCAGTTCGATAATTTGTTTTCGGCTATTGTGGCCGCGGCGCCTACTGCCTGGGGCTTCCCGTTGACCAGCGTGGGGCGCAATCTGGCTTATCGTAAAAAAACGTACCATGCTTTAGGCGGATTCGATGCCCTTAAAAATCGACGTAGCGGTGATGATGTTTATTTGACCGAACGCTTTCGCAAAAAAAGTACGGGACGCATCGTCTTTTGCCCGCATCCCGAAACATTTGTCGAAACCTTGCCGCCACAGGGTTTTCGCGCTTTCTGGCATCAACAAATTCGCAAGAACAGTAAAACCCTGCGCAAAGGATGGGCTACTTCCTTCTTTTCGCTTTTCGCTTTTTTAATCTATGCTTATCTTTGGCTTTTCCCTTTGTTCGCCCCGCACTATTTTTTAATCTGGCTGGGCGTAATCGTTTTGAAATTGCTTTTGGAGTTTTTGATTTTAACCGTGGCGGCACGCATGTTTCGACGTACGTTTTTGATCGTTTACTTACCTTTGTTTCAACTCATTTATCCTTTGTACATTACTTTTTTTACCGTTTTGGGCAGTTTGCAACTGTACCAATGGAAAAAAGACGAATAAATCCCTAAATTGCAGGCAGCGTGGCAATGAGAAAAGGCCTTTTGAGGAAGCCGTTTTAATGAAGAATTTACTGAAAGAAAAATTAACCTTTGTTGTTAAATATCTTTTCGGGATTGCTCTTCTTGTTCTGATTTTATCGCGTATCAATCGCAAGCAGATGATCGACACGCTTCTGGGCATTCGCTGGCAAACCATGGTCATAATTTTAGGAATTGCCGTGCTTAATTTGTTTGTGCAATATCGGCGCTGGAAATTTTTGGTAGAACGGCAATCCAGCGATTTTAATGCACGCGATTTAATTCCTTCTTTTTTTGCGGGGTTTTCGTTCCGTTTGCTCCTGCCCGGTGGTCACGCAGAAATTACCAAGATTTTTATGCTGCCCGGTAAAAAAGGCGGCAAAGTGATGGCCTTTGCCATCGAAAAGTTTTTTCAAACCTATGTCAAAACGCTGCTGGTTTTGGGGGGGCTTCCCGTTTTATTTCCCCGTTACCGTTGGATCTTTTTAGGAGCATTTATCGCCTTGTTGGGATTGTATCCCTTTTTGCCCCGTCTTTTACGTTTGCGCTTCTTGAAGCGTTTTCAGGAAAAGGATGCCGATTACCAGCGGATTTTTTTTATGGCGCTCCTATTTTCTTTGGGTGTTTTCGTTTCACTTATTTTGCAATATTACATTTTATTGAACGATGTGCATCGCATTCAATTTTGGCAGACGTTTTTGACGGTTATTTACATTTGGGGAGCAGGACTCATTCCCGTTTCCGTTTCAGGCCTGGGCGTGCGTGAGGGCATTGCCGCAGTCATGTTAAAACAATACGGTATCCCGGCCTCGGCAGCCGTGGGCATTGCTCTGCTGATTTTCATCATCAATGCCATCATTCCGGCGATTATCGGCGTCTTCTTTATTTACCGGCGCCAACACCATTTTAAAGATGCCGGTCAAACCTTTCGTCAGGTTTCGGGAAAATTGGTGGCAAAAGGCAAAAAACGCTTGTTAAAACACAAATAAGGGGAATTGCGATTTCACTAAAAAATGAAAGTTCGAATATGTCGGGTTCTCTTTTGGATCGCATTACATTGAGCATTGTTCCTTTTAAAGTGGCTGTGCGATCGCTACGGATTTTTAAAGTGGCGCACACACCGCGGCGTCTGCTCAACCTGACTAAAATTATTATTTCCATGCAGCTTTCCAAGTGGCTCAAAAGGCCCATTGTTTGGGGGCTGCCGCCTATTTTAATGGTGGAACCGACCAATATTTGCAACCTGAAATGTCCCATGTGTCCTTCGGGAAACGGAGATATGGCTCGTCCGCGGGGGCGTTTGGATTTGCAAAATTTTAAGAAGTTAATGGATGATATCGGTTCTTATGTGTACCAGATTCAATTTTGGAATCAGGGTGAGCCCTTTTTGAACAAAGATTTTTTAGAGATGGTGCGTTATGCCAAAACTTACGGCATCATGACGCAGACTTCGACCAACGGCCATTTTATTCGCACCATGGAAGCGGCCAGAGCGGTGGTAGAATCGGGCCTGGATCAAATTATTTTTTCCCTGGATGGTACGAATCCCGAAACCTATGCCAAATATCGGGTGGGCGGCGATTTTAATGTGGTGCTGCACGGTTTGCAAAATTTGGCCCGGGCCAAGCGGGAACTACGCAGCCCCCGTCCGCTGATTGAACTGCAGTTTTTGGTTTTTAAACATAATCGGCAGGAACTGGCGGAGATCGTGGAGATCGCGCGTCAGAATCAGGTGGAACGGGTAGCCTTTAAGACGGCCCAAATTTATTCGGCGGAACAGGGGAGGGACTATCTGCCGGAGGACACGGATTTTACCCGTTACGTAATTGACGGCGATACCTTTCGCTTGAAAAGCGACCTACCCAATTTTTGCAAACGCTTGTGGCTGAATTCTACGGTAAATTGGGACGGATCGGTCAGCCCCTGTTGTTTTGACAAAGATGCGGATTATGCCATGGAATTTTTGTTCGACAAGTCCGTTTCTTTCAAAGATGTGTTTAAAAACGGGAAATACACGGCCTTTCGGCGCCAGATATTGACCAATCGCAAAGCCATTGAAATGTGCCGGAATTGCACGGAAGGCATGGAGCAGCCCTACGCGCGCATTGTGGAAATACACGATAAGGCCTCCCTGCGGCAATTCATCAAAGAGTTGGCTCCGAAATGATTTCAGAAGGAAAGATTAGGAAAGTGTAGCCGGATTTTGTTGGTTGTTGGGTAAA
>CAZHIZ010000141.1:0-9208 GCA_964532875.1 uncultured Caldithrix sp.
TAATCGAAGCACGAAACGTTCGGGTGCAAAAAGAAGATGAGCGTTTTGAAACCTTGTTTGAGGAATTGACGCGTGAACTTAAGGAGGCCTTTGCCGAGCGCCCGTTGTCTTCCGATGAAATCATCGGTCATGTGCGCCGCATGTATCGACGGGTGGGTTGGGAACCGACCAAATACCGTCCCTCCTCCGAGGCCTTAGCCCGGCGCATTTTACAGGGCAAAGACTGGTATCGAATCAATAATCTGGTCGATTTGGGAAATTTGGTTTCGGCCCGGGCTCATTTACCCATGGGCTTGTACGATGCAGATAAGATTGAAGGTCAAATTCGTCTGGACGTGGGGAAAGAGGACGAAACATACGAAGGGCTTAGCCGGAAGGAAATACACGCCGGCGGTAAATTGATTTTAAGGGATGACCGGGGTATTTTCGGTAATCCGACCGCCGATTCAAAAAGAACCGCAATCGAATCCCAAACACAAAATATTTTGGCCGTATTTTTTACGCCGCCTGAAGTAAGTTCGGGTTATCTCGAAAAAACGCTCGATCGACTGGCAGATTATTACAAACCGTTATGCACGCAAATTGAACAAAAAATTCTGGAATTTGCCTAACACAAAATGCTGCAGCCATCTTTTGCTCAAAGGGAATCAGTCTTTAGAGCAAGATTGTTTACACAACTAAATAAAGAGCCAGCGCAGTAAGAAGCGGTACGAACAAATTGTCCGTTCCGGCGGGCGAGAATGCTTCGATGACGGTGGCGATTAGCCCCAGGCCCACACTTAACATCCAAAGGCCGCTATTGGTAAGGGATTGCAAATGGATGTCGAGCCCGCTTTGTTTGAGAATGAGTAATGAAATACCTATGGCTAAAAAGGCAAACAGGAACATCATGACCGAACCTTCCACGGATTTGGTGGCCCCTAAAAGGGTGTAGCGATGTTTTCCTTTAAAACGACCGAACAGGCTGGCCATGGCATCGCCCCAGGTCATGGCCATGATGGGCGGTAAAACCAGGTACAGGGAGTCGGCGGTTGAATGTCTCCAGCCGATTAAAAAAAGAACGGTGATGGAAAAGGCAAAATAAACCGTACCGGGGCTCTCTTTTTCTCCGTCCATGGCTTTAAAAACATCGCGACGATAAAAAAGATAATTCAGAACGATAAAGGTAGAAAATGGGATGATGCCAATGTACCAATGGTCAAATAAAAACAAAATGGCCCAAGTCCACATGCCGGCGCCGATGTGAATAAGTTTGCGGGTGATAAAAATAGGCCAGCCCATTTTTTTGCCCATGTATTCGACGATTAACAGCAGGCCGAAAGCATAAACATAGGAAGCGATTAAACCGATCAAATCCAATCGAGTCATAAGCGTATCTCCTCAAGTAAAAAATACGCAACTTAAATTGCCCACAAAATCGTTTAAAGTCAAATGCATTTTTGTAAGGCGAGATCAGCGCAAAGACCAAATCATTGTGATTTGCTACTCTTTATTTCTATTGCTAAAAACAAACGGAAGGCCTAAATTGCCACTTTGGGTTTAAGCAAAAAAGGGATTGATTCCATGCAACGGAATATGTTCAAGACTTTCAAGTATCTGATGGTGGCACTTATTATTTTTTCTGGAATAAAGGTTCAGGCCGGTGCGGTAGCCGACGACATTAAAATTATCCGGCAGGACGATCGAACGATCATTTTGGAATGGACGCCAAAAAATTTCCGGTTAGTTAAGGCGCAGCTCGAGGGACGCAATGTGCAAACGATTCGCTTCGAAAACGCCGTGGCACGCAATCGCAGCGGTTTGCCCGATATTCCCTATCGCATTCTTAACTTCGGCCTGCCTGCCTTGCAAAGCGCGCAAGTGCGTGTTTTAAATATCCGGGCACATACCGTTGAACATGTTGTCCTGGCGCCCGTACCGTATGTTTACAAAGACCGTTCGGGGCTCAGTCAGGAAAAATATGTTTTTGCCGACTCTGTTTACCAAAGTAATCGTCCTTTCCCAAATGCCATCGTAAAAGCGAATCGTCCCACGATGTTTCGGGATTTGGCCGTACAAAGTGTGCGTCTAAGTCCCGTTCAGTTTAATCCAGCGGATCAAAAACTTACCGTTTACGAACGTATTCGCCTGCAAATCACCTTTAGAGGCCAGGCCCAAACGGCGGGCCAGATGCAGACCAAAGGACTACTTGACGATCTTTTGCGCACAACCGTCGTCAATTTTGAGCAGGCCCGAAAGTGGCGTGCGTTTCGTGCACCTTCCTTAAAAAAAGTCGCTCAAATGCCCGGCGGACCTTTTTACCGCATTACCGTACGGGAAGACGGCATGTACAAGGTCAGTGCTTCCATGCTCAAAGCGGCGGGCGTCCCTTTAAACGGGGTTTTAATCGATCAGGTTAAATTGTTCGGCAACGGCGGGCACGAGCTCAGTTACAATACCAAGGCCACACAGTACAATCCGCCTTACACCCAGCAAATTCCCATTTTAATGTTTGATGTTAACGGGAATAATACATTCGACGGCGACGATTATTTTCTTTTCTACGGAAAAAACGTAAACGGCTGGTTTTACGATCAAGGTGCCCAAACATTCAAATATCAGGAACATCGCTTTGCCAAAGAAAATTATTATTGGATCAATTTTCAACCCGGTTTTAAAGGGGAACGCATGTCCGAAGGGGCATTGGCGGAAGGCGCCACACTACAGGTCTCGTATTTTATGGATCGCTATCATTTTGAGCAGGATTTGTACAATCTTTTGGCCTCCGGGCCGGATTGGTACGGATACCGCTTTTTCGGACGTTCGGGAAGCCTTTCCCAGGACATCCAGTTGCCCGTAAAAACCGATGTTAGCGGCGTGAAACCGCAATTCATAATCCGCTTCAAAGGGGGAAGTGCCATCCATTGGACGGATCAAAAAAATTACCGGTATGATTTTAAGATTAGCTTGAACAACCACATTCTGTACAGCGACGCCGGGTTCAACAACAGCAGCCGCATTCAATTCAAAACGGATATTCCCGAGGTGCAATGGTTGAAAAACGGTAAAAATGTTCTGGATATTCAATACAGCGGTAATCGTGACGGTTGCAATGTGTATCTGGATTATTTCGAATTAACCTATCCGCGCGGATTTAGTGCGCAGGAAAACGCCTTGACATTTTACGCACCCGCCCAAACGCAGGCGCAAAGTTTTACCGTTACGGGATTGAGCGACGGCAACGATTATTACATCTTCGATATTACCCGTTCCGCCGCGCCCATTGTATTAGCCAAAAATGTAACGGCCAGCGGTGGGGAATTGACCTTTGCCCTGCAGCCGGCTTCAACGGAACGGCGCATTTTGGTTCTTAGTTTAACTTCTCCGAAAATTCGTACCGTGGCTACGGTGCAATCCTTTACACCGCGGACGGATTTATTAAGCGGTTCGAATCAGGCCGATTATTTGGTGGTTACGCACAAAACTTTTCTACCCTATGCCCGTCAAATTGCCGAGATGCACAGTGATAAGATGACCACGAAAACCGTGTGCATGGAAGATATCTATTTTTACTTTAACGGCGGTGTACCTGACCCCACGGCTTTACGCAATTTCCTGAAATACGCCTATTACAACTGGACGGCACCGGCTTTGAGCTATGTGTTGTTTTTCGGGGATGCCCATTATGATTATCGCAATATTAATTTGCCGGATACGCTACGTGTGCCTACCTGGGAAATTTACAGCCCGACGGAAATCAACAGCCGTTGTACGGATGATTATTTGGTGGATGTGAATTATAACTCCGGCGGTAGCTTTTCCAATTTTTCGCCCGATATTGCCAACGGGCGCATTCCGGTGGAGAGTGTACTGGATTGCCAGCGGGTCATAAAAAAAATGAACGATTATTTTCATAATTCGCAACAGGACGGTTGGCAAACCAATATTACCATGGTAGCCGATGATCAGTATCGTCCCGGAGTGACTAACGAGTGGATCCACCAAAACCAAAGCGAAAGCATCGCGGAGATGTCCAATTTGCGGCGTTTTACCATTAACCGCGTCTATCTTTCTACCTTCCCTTCGGTACCCGGCGGTTTTACGCGGGTTAAGCCCGAGGCCAACGATGCCCTTATCGATTATTGGAATCAAGGTACACTCATCGTCAATTATGTGGGGCACGGTAGTCCCACGCAATGGGCGCACGAAGGGGTGCTGGTCATGGATCGCGATTATCCGCGTATTGAAAACGAAGGAAGATTGTGCTTTTTGGTGGCCGCGACCTGTGATTTCGGGAAGTTTGACGATCCCAATGAGCCCAGTTTTACCGAGGCCTTAATCTGGAAGGAAGACCGAGGCATCATCGGGGCTATGGCTTCCACCCGTCTGGCCTATTCCACGGCTAATTTTAATCTGGCTTATGGATTTTTTAAGCGGCTCTTTCCGGACGGTGGCCCCAGTATTGAGTTGGGCAAGGCCAAGCTGCAAGCGGTACTGGCTTCCGGCGGCTCCAGTGTCAACGATCAAAAATATATTCTATTTGCCGATCCGGCCATGCATTTAATCGATGCCCGTGAGAAAATACGCATTACCAAAATCGATCCTGCGGACACGCTGAAAGCGCTGGGCAAAGTAACGGTTAGCGGCGAAGTGTTAAAAGGTAATGCCGCCAACAGTGCTTTTAACGGCGATGCCGTCATCATTGTGCATGATGCCTCGTACGATTCCGTAAAGACGGGCAGCGGATTTCATTTAATTAAACTGACCGGCCCGCGAATTTTTAAAGGAGAAGTATCGGTAAACAACGGCTTGCTAACCGGCAGTTTCATTATTCCCAAGTCCATCCGTTATGTGGGCAAACCGACGGGACGCATTACTCTGTATGCCTACAATCCGGCAACCAACGGAAATGCCATGGGCTACAACGACCATTTATTGATTGACGGTTCGGTAAGCAATATTAACGATACCCGTGGGCCTGAAATCGATGTTTATTTTAAAGGCCAGGAAAATTTCAGCCCCGGAGACATCATTCCGGAAAATACGGTTTTGATTGTGGAATTATCCGACGAACACGGCATTAATATCACGGGAGAAACGGGCCATGATATTTCGTTGCAGATCGATGATAATCCGCCCAAGGATATTTCCGGTTTTTTTGCTTATGAAAAAAATTCCTACCAGAAAGGCAAAATCGAATATCCCTTGAATCAGTTAAAAGAAGGGCAGCATCGGCTTAAAGTGCAGGCCTTTGACAATTTGAACAATTTGAGCGAGACGGATGTGGAAGTAGATGTGGCACAATCGACCACCATGCTGCTGACGCAGGTGGTCAACTTCCCAAATCCGTTTAAAAACAGCACCAGGTTTACCTTTCAAACCAATGTGGACGGAGCGGATGTGACCGTTAAAATTTACACAGCGACCGGTCGATTGATTCAGCAATTGTACGGCATTAGCAAAGTGGGCTACAACGATGAAATAAGCTGGGACGGCACGGACCGGGACGGTGACCGGGTGGCCAATGGGGTGTACATTTACAAGATTATTTTGAAGGACGGCAAAAACAAAAAAGAAAAGATCGAAAAATTAGTCGTGTTGCGCTAATGAAGAAGGACGCAACGGCCAGACGAGTTTGTCGATTTTTTCTTGCCGCATTCTGGGGAAGGACAGGGTAAACTCTTTCTCCAGATCCACAAAGTCGTAAGCATAAAACAGAAAGTCTTGGGCATCTGCCGCGTCGCAAACGGCTACGACAAACCGTTGTCCGTTGCCCACCGTAAAGTTCGTAATTGCAATGCCCGTGCGAAACAGAAAGGTGCGTTTGGTGCCCGAGATATTAATTTTTTGTAAAGAATCGCTATCTGCCGGTTTTTGCTGGATAAGGTAATAATCATCAATAAAGCGTAAATGCCCGCCGTGTTTACCGGGGTACGGACTTAAGGCCCGCACATCGTAAATTTGGCCGCCGGCCGTCAAATAAGTTCCGGAGGGCGAAAAATCTTCTGCCGTAATTGCCGCACCGCTCAGGCGCACGGGTTTTGTTTGGTTCAGCCTGGCAAAATACAAACCGTCGTATTGGCTCCAGGCATATTCCTGACCCGAGGGTGCCAGAAGCGGATCAAAGGCCGCACCTTGCCCAACGCTGGTTAAAATGAAATTTTCACCCGTTTCAATGTACAAAACGGCCAACTGCCGCCTTGCCTGATATTGTGTTTCGTAAATAATAACCCGTCCGTAACGCCCCACGGTAATTTTCCCGTAAGGCGGGAAAGATACCTGGCGACTGTAATCTTTGCGCAATTTCAATAGATTGTAGCGATCGATATGTGTGCCGTAAGCGACCAATAACCAATTGCCGTCTTTGGAGATGTCAAAATCCCATAAGTGCGGAAAGCGGATGGGTAATGCTTTAAATTCCCGCTTGTCCGCATCCAAATAAAAAACAGAATCGCGGCCACCGATACGGAAATAGATATTTCCGGACGCCCTGGGCTTGGTCATGCTCTTTTTGACCGAAGGTTCATCAAACGAGCGACAAGAAAGCAAGGTTAGCAAAAAAACGACGGCAAGCGTGAGCCCCAAATATTTTTTCCCTGTATTGCGTGTGAATTGCCAAAGGGTAATCATGAGCGCACGGCCTTTTGTAATAACGGTAGCAAATCTCTGTGGTAAATATTGTCCCAAACATATTGATTCATAACCTGCCGGAACCAGCGGGCCGGTCCGAAGGAGTTAAGGAAGTTTTGTATTTTTTCGGCAATCTCCTCGGCCGCTTCCTCCAGGTCGAAATACAGCACGTTGTCACCGGCAATGCTCTGAAAAGGTGGAATATTGGAACAGGCGATGGGCAGTTTAATCATGCCCGCTTCCAGCAAAGGGATGCCAAAGCCTTCCTGCTTGCTGGGGAGAAACAGAATATCTGAAATGAGATAGAGATCGTGCATGATCACCCGGCTAGCCGGTAATTTTTCACCGCTCTTAAAGGTGTAATCGGCCACCATGATCAAATCGTTGCGCACATTCAGGTCTTCCGCCATGCGGATCAGCTTGTTAAAATACTGCACGGTTTTTCGTTCGTGCGGATCAAAAGCGCCGGTTAACAACAATTTGGCTTTCTTGCCCTGCCGGCGTAAAGCGTGCAATACTTCGATGGACAGTTCGATGTTTTTGCGCGGATGTAAACGTGAGGGCTGAGCCAGGATTAAATCGGCCTGGAAAAGATTTTCTTCTTTGATTAAACGGATCGTCTGATCCGACAGACGGAAAAAACGAATGGGGTCGATGCCGTTGGGAATGACGGTAATGGCCCCTTTATTTGTTTTGTACAGGCGTTGAAATTCCTGAGCACGGCTTTCCGAAATGGTTACGTAGTGAATGTTCGCATTGTATTTTTTCAAGATTTGATACGGTTCGCTATCCAATTCCGCCGGATAATTCTTGTAAAAATAGGGTGAATCGTGGTTCCAATTAATGATGGAAATAAGTCGTGAATCGGCCAGACGATGCAGGGCCATGGTCAAAGGCAGGTTGTACGGCATGGAAAGAACATTGTGCGCGATGAGAATATCGAAATCGTGCAGGCTTTCCTTCAAGATGTCGAAAATGGTTTCGGCGTAAGTGTGCAAATTTTCCAGATGTTTTTGCGGTTCTTTTTGCAGTTTGGCAATTTCTTTGTGTCGTGAAGAAAAGAGGGGGTGAATTTCAATTTCGATGCCGTTTTGAAAATAGTCACCCATGCCGGCCAGAATTTTTACCGGATGATGGTAGCGGTAAAACAAAGAAGCCTGCTGGCGAATAATTTCTTCCACCCCGCCCACAACCGGCGGGCAGGAATAATGTAATAAAGCGATATTGTAACGCATGTTTCCAACCTTATTGTTCCAAAGTACCGATCAAATACAATAATTTACGCTCCGCCACTTCGTACGAAAAATAACGTTTGCCCAATTCGAAGTTGCGTTTGACCATGCGCTCGCGCAATTCTTCGTTGTGCAAAATGCGTTTGATCTTTGTAATGCACCGTTTGGTGGCAAAGCCGTCGATGGTGATTACGTCGAATCCTTTCGGTTCGATGTCCACCTTGTAAATGGAATAACGGTTAACCACGATGGGCTTTTGGTAGTAAATGGCTTCCAAAAAGGCATTACCAAATCCTTCGTAACCGCTGGGATAGGTGACCAGGTCGGCGCATTGGTAGGCATCACCAATGGTGAATTCTTTACCGCTGCTGCGCTTGTTATCGCCAATGAGGTGATCAATCAAAATCAACCGTACGTTGAGCTTTTCGGCATATTCAACGATTTTTTGGTAGTATTCGTTGCCCTCGTCGCCGGAGGAATGGGAAATGACCAAGGTGGGATTTTTTAGATTCATGTAATTAACAATTTCAATGGAACGCTCGATCCATTTACGGGGAACGATGCGCGTGGGTTGTAAAATAAAATATTCGTTCTCATTCAAGCCGATTATTTGGCGCAGCTTGCAATGTTCTTTTTCGATTAAATCCGGTTCCTGTTCAAAATCCAGCACATTGGGAATAATCGTATTGGAAATGCCTGTCCGGTAACTTAATTCTTTGGAAGCGATGGAATTGATGACCACATGACGAATGGAAGGATGGTCCGCCGGGAAGGCCATGTTCAAATAATCCTGTCCGGCATTAACCAGATAGCGGTCCCGTTCCCAATAAAAATCGTGATGATGAGCAATGGTGGGCATGGCGGTTTCGTTAATAACTTCCGTAATGGCCAGACCCAAAGGAATATTCATGGGGATGGTAAGCGCATTCTCCGGAATGATAAGATCGATATCGTATTTTTTTAAAAAGCGATACAGGTCTTCTTTCAGCTTCAGTTTAATCTTCTGAATTTTCTCCGTTAAATCGGCAGACCGTTTGCGTTTACCAAATAAAGACTCGGTAATTTCGACGATTTCGGGATGATCGAAGAAAGCCAGTTCCGAAAGGAAAGAACGGGATTTGGGTTTGGATAATTGACCGGCAAAATAAAAGCAATCGTAACGGTTACGTTCCAGAATTTCGGCCCACTTGTTGATTTCCAGAGAAACACCATCCGTACCGGAAATGCGGGTGGAAATAAAACCGACATTTTTAATGGGATGAGATTGCATTGTGCACTCCACCTTTAATGAACAATTGCCTTTATTGGTAATCGAATTGTTGATGGCGAATATTAGTTTTTAATTTCTGCCCATTTTGCCCGTTACG
>CAZHIZ010000142.1:0-9154 GCA_964532875.1 uncultured Caldithrix sp.
TATTTTCCCTATCCCAGTAAACCCAATCCTTACGTTCTCTTCTCTCAGCGATAATCCGGCCGTACTTTGTAAGGAATGGGGTCTTCCACACCGGCTATCTGAAAACCTCTCAAACGCAAGGCACAACTGTCGCACACGCCGCAGGCCTCATCTTCGGACTGATAACACGACCAGGTCAAGTGCAAAGGCGCTTTCAGGGCCACACCGGTCTTGACAATTTCCCATTTTTTCTTGTGAATGATAGGAGTCTCTATCTCGATATGGGTTTCCGGTTTGGTGCCCAATTCGATTACGCGATTAAATGCCTGAAAAAATTCTTCCCGGCAATCGGGATACCCGGATGAATCTTCTTCTACGGCTCCGATGAACAAACGGCGCGCTCCGATGACTTCGGCCCAACTGGTGGCAATAGCCAAAATATTGGCATTACGAAACGGTACATAACTGGTGGGAATGTTTTTATTTTGCAAATCCG
This sequence comes from uncultured Caldithrix sp., assembly GCA_964532875.1. Classification (GTDB taxonomy): domain Bacteria; phylum Calditrichota; class Calditrichia; order Calditrichales; family Calditrichaceae; genus Caldithrix. The sequence goes on from CAZHIZ010000142.1 coordinate 476, forward strand.
CTTTGCTGACTTCTATTCTTTTATCGGTTAAACTGGAGCCGCCGATTTTGGCAAGGTGCGTTACGTCAACCACCAGCCGTTCTTTTACCCCGTAAAAATCGGCAATATCGTTAAAGGCCTGAAGCTCCCGCCGTTCGGTACGCTGTCCGTAATTCGTATGTAGAAAAGCAAGGTCGTAATTTTGGGCGGCAATGGCCGCCGTTACGCAACTATCAAGACCGCCGGAAACAAGTACCACTGCTTTTTCTTTCGCCATTGGCCAGCCTCCTTACTTAAATTGTCCGCGTTTTTGCGGATCATAAACGGCGACTACCGTGGAATGCATTCCCCCGCGAACCGTGAAATCGCCGCGCACTTCCATGTAACGTGGCTGGCAGGCTGCTACCAGGTCGTCCAGAATCTGGTTGATGACCGCTTCGTAAAAAATACCCTTGTTGCGAAAATCCAAAAAATAATACTTAAGAGCTTTTAATTCCAAACAGAGTTTATCCGGGATGTAACGAATGGTAATGGTGCCGAAATCGGGCAAGCCGGTTTTGGGACAAACCGACGTGAATTCTTCATTTACATGGGTAATGTAGTAATCGCGATCCGGATATTTATTTTCAAAGACTTCCAATTGTGCCATGTCTCTTTCTCCTTCATTCGTTGATTGATGGCTAAAACGGCCTGTAATTTAATTTTTCATACCCCGCGTGCATCCGGGGGCCAAATATATTTGTGCAATTGCAATTGTAAACGCACGGCCAAATGCTCTTCCAATATCCATTCGGCCAACTGACGATTGTCCAGAACTCCGAAAACCGGCGCAAAAAGAACCGGACAGATTTCGGTCAATCGATATTTCTGTACAATGTCGCGCGCAAACTCGAAATCGACCCGATCTCCGATTACGAACTTCACCTGATCGCTCCGGCTCAACTTTTGTAAATTGGGCCAATGTATTTTGCTACTTTCCCCACTGGAAGGGCATTTGACATCCATGATGCGTTTCACCCGCGGATCCACTGAACCGATGTCCTTATGCCCGCCGGTTTCCAACAACACCTCGTATCCGGCATCACACAGTGCTTTCAACAAAAGTAAACTGTTTTTCTGCACCAGCGGTTCTCCACCCGTTACTTCCACCAGAGGACAATGGTAGGCTTCCACGCGGGCCAACACTTCTTCAATACTCAAATCGTCGCCTTCGTAATAGGCATACGTCGTATCGCAATACGAACAGCGCAAATCGCAATAGCTTAAACGCACAAAAACACAGGGCAAACCCGCGTATGTGGATTCCCCCTGAATACTGTAGAAAATCTCATTAACTTTCAAGCGAAGTGTCGACGAATCTGCCATTATTCACTGTATTCCAACATATACTTGTCGGTTTCCCACAAACGAATCGCGCTCATGCTTACCCCTTCGGGTAATATCCGGCCTATTTCATGGTAAAAATATTTAGCCATGTTCTCCGCCGTAGGATTCAGCGTATCGAAGGGCGGAAGTTCGTTGAACGTTTGATGATCGAAGCGGCCGATTACTTGCCAGGTCAAATCACTCAATTCCTTAAAGTCGATGATCATGCCGGCTTCATTCAACTGTTTGCCGGTGACTACAACCTGAATTTTCCAATTATGCCCGTGCATACGCTGACAGGGCCCGCTGTAATGGCGCAAATAATGAGAGGCCGAAATACTAACTTCTATGGCTAACTTGTACATCCTTTATTCCTTTGTTATTCGGTTAACGGTTTTGGGCCGCATTAAAATCGAATCGCAAAAATGGCGCGCCAACCGATTTAATGCGCTTTGCATTCCGATAGGCATGCTCTTTTTTAACCGGTACATTTTTCTTTTTTAAAAACAGGTTTACACAGAGCACACGCCCCAATTAAATTCGAGCCCAAATTTAAAAGTGAAGGAATTTAAAGAATTTTACGCGCAAGGTCAAAAAAGGGATTGCGGATTGCCCCACAGACCTGTTGGAAAAATGTAACGGAAAATTAAAAAAGCAAGATGGGTGGCTTAAGCGCTTTTTTGCGACGCTTCTTTTAACAGGTTCAATTTACCCAGTTCGGCAACGATTTTTTCTTTACTGAAGGGTTTCACAATGTAGCCGTCGCAACCAAACTTAATGGCTTTCATGACCACATCGGCATCGTTACTGGAACTAACGATCACGATTTTGGCACGGTCTTTCAGGGGGACATGGTTCAATTTTTCGGCGGCGCGAATGTTCTTAAGGACATCCAATCCGTTGATTTCAGGAATATTGATATCCAGGCAGATTAAATCGAAATAATTCTTATTCTGCAACGTTTTCTGAAATTCCTGATAGGCCTCTTTACCGGTTGCTGCGATGGTAATTTCTCCATAAGGCTCCAGTAAACGCCTGAGCATTTTTTGAATAAGTTTTACATCCTCCGCAACTAAAATACGCATCTCAACCATCCTATGGTTTTGATTAATTAAAACGGTTTTTCATTTTATTTAGTCGTCCAAAAGAAACAAATTTTAAATTTTTTTTACAATTCTTTTACACTTTCGGCGAATATTTTCCATTTCAATTCGTTTGATCAAATTAAACTCAATTTAAATGGGAGAATTCAATGGACCAAGCGTTAACATTAAAACAAATCAATCGGCAATTAACACCTTACACGCAAGCCAACCCGAAACGATCTGTCTGGGAAATTTTTTCAACCCTTGTTCCCTATCTGGGGATTTGGATACTTGCCACTTTTCTTCTCAAGCAAAATGTCCATTGGGGCTATGTGCTGCCTTTAAATATTTTAGGCGGTCTGTTTATGGTGCGCGCCTTTATCATTTTTCATGACACCTGCCATGGATCCTTTTTCAAAAGTAAAGACATCAATAGGTGGCTGGGTCGTTTTACGGGACTTCTCACGTTTACCCCCTTCGAAGCCTGGCGCCAGGCGCACAATCGGCACCACGCCTCTTCCGGCGATTTGGACCGGCGTGGGGTGGGCGATGTTTGGACCATGACCAGCGATGAATTTCGCAAAGCTTCAAAACTAAAACGACTGGGCTATCGCTTGTACAGGAATCCGGTAGTCATGTTCGGTCTGGGGCCGTTTTTTATGCTGTTAATCTCCAATCGATTTGCCGCAAGAACCGATAAAAAATCCGTCAAGAACAGTATTCGCTTAACCAATTTAGCCTTACTCATTTGGATTTTAGCCCTAAGCTGGCTCATTGGATTTAAAACCTTTCTGATGATTCAATTGCCCATCATTTTCGTCGGAGGCCTGATCGGTATTTGGTTGTTTTACGTGCAGCATCAGTTCGAAGAAACCTATTGGAGCAAAAGCGAGCAATGGGATGTTATTCAGGCGGCCCTTAAAGGAAGTTCCTATTACAAACTTCCCGCTCTTCTCCATTGGCTGACCGGCAATATCGGCTATCACCACGTACATCATTTACGTTCCGGTATTCCCTTTTACAATTTAGCCAGGTGCCATGCGCAAACCGATCTGTTTCGCCGCGTGCCCGGTCTTAGCATTAAAGAGAGCTTAAAAACCGTCAAATTACGTCTGTGGGATGAAGAGAGTCAAAGAATGATCGCTTTTCAGGAATTGTAAAAAAAAAGAGGCAAACGCCTCTTTTTTTGTTTATTGATCTTCATCCAAAGGCGGAATCCACTCGCGCGGAATCGGCCCCAAATCGGAAGCAGCACAATTGTCCCTTACCTGCTGTGGGGTTTTGGCGCCGGGGATGGCTGTGTGACAGGCAGGATGACTGATGCAAAAGCGTAAACTAACCTGCGCCATGGTTTGCTCGGGGAAACGTTCGAAAAGCGGTTTCATGCGTTCCAGACGATCCAAATATTGCGCCAATTTCTCAGGCGACAAGTTCATTTTACGATGGTCGTCTCCGCTAAACCGAGTCTGGCGATTGAATTTCCCGGTTAACAAACCGAACAACAAAGGAATGCGCACAATAACACCAATACCGTATTTCATGGCCTTCGGGAACAAAACCTTTTCCGCCTCCCGTTCCAACAGATTGTAGCGCACTTGAATGACATCCAAAATGTCGTGGTGTAAATCCAGCAAATGCGCCTGCTCCGTTTCCTTAAACGATTGAATGCTTAAGCCGGCATGTAAAATTTTACCGTCGCGCTTTAATTGTTCCAGGGCCAGCCACGGTTCGTCCCGTTCCAGCTTATCCAAATCCGGACTGTGCAACTGCAAAATATCCAGAGCTTCCACCCCGAGCCGTTTTAAACTTTGTTCCGCGGCAAATATCAAATATTCCTTGGTGTACGTTTGCCTAATAGGCCCGTAGCCTTGATCATCTTCTTCCTTGGCAAAATAAAAATCATTACCGGCTTTAGTGGCAATTACAATCCGGCCTTTACCCCGCTCCTTAATAACCCTGGCAATCAATTCTTCGGAATGACCGAATCCGTAAACATCGGCCGTATCGATTAACGTAACACCCTGATCAATTGCTTCGTTTAATGCTTTCAAAGAAACGGCATCGTCGGTTTCGCCCCAGTTTTTTCCACCGATGGCCCACGAGCCGAAACCGATGGTCGAAACCTGTGGCCCCCGTTGTCCCAGTTTTACATATTGCATGGCTTCCTCCTTTGTCTGATTTGTTCGTAAAATATACAAACCTTTTCATGAATGCAATCCCTGCGAAAAATTTTAAAACAGGTAAAACTATTTTTGCTATTGCGGACAAAATAGATTACATTTGAATATTTATTCAATCATTTGTACGGAGTGCACCATGTCCCGTTCGCAGGATATCTGTTCAGTGGAAATTATTAATCAGGAAAAAGTAGATCGTGTTAATGCCCTACTTCCCAGCGGCGAAGCCACCTCCGAAGCCGCTGCTCTTTTTAAAGCACTTTCGGACCCGACGCGTTTGCGTATTGTACAGGCTTTGCTGTTGGAAGAACTTTGCGTGTGCGATATTTCTACCGTAGTCCAGGTCTCCATCTCTGCCATTTCGCACCAGTTGCGTTTGCTACGATCCATGAAAATCGTAAAAAATCGCAAACAGGGCAAAATGGTTTTTTATTCTTTGGATGATGAACATATTGCCCAATTGATTAAAACGGCCCTGGAACACATCAATGAAAAACAGTGAATTGTGAAATGACCACCAGACAATCTCGGTAAAAAAACAGGAGAAAAACGTGGCGCATCAGCATGCTCATGTCGTTTCGCAAAAAACATCGAGTAGCCGATTGTTTTTGACCATGATGCTGAATTTCCTGATTACGGGGGTCGAAATCATCGGCGGATTGTGGTCCGGTAGTCTTTCGTTGATTTCGGACGCTTTGCATAATTTCAGTGACGGCATTGCCATTATCATCAGCTACTTTGCCATACGCTTAAACCGGCTTCCTCATTCGGAGCAATACACTTTCGGTTTGAAGCGCGCCGAGATTCTGGCCGCTATCATCAATTCTTCCACTTTAATCATTATTAGTTTCTTTTTGATAAAAGAGGCCTACGGACGTTTTGCTCATCCGACGGCTATCTCCGGCGGATTAATGATCGGTGTGGCTTTAATCGGTTTGGCAGCCAATATTGCCGGCACACTTTTGTTGCGGAGCGGAGCCCACGGAAATATGAATCTGCGGGCGGTTTATTTACATCTTTTAAGTGATGCCGCCTCCAGTGTGGCCGTTATTTTAGGCGGTGTGGCCATCTATTTTTACGGGATTTATTGGCTGGATCCTCTTTTGACCGTTTTGATCGCTTTGTACATTTTAAAAGAAAGTTTCCATATCACCAAAGAAGCGGTACAGGTAATTATGATGGCCAGCCCGCAAGGAATTGCCATGGAAGATTTGAGTCGGGAAATAAGCGCCATCCGGGGAGTTAAAAATGTACATCATATTCATCTATGGCGTTTGGACGAACATGATATCCATTTTGAAGCCCATGTGGAAGTGGACGATATGCCGGTTCGGGATACGCAAACCATTTTACGGGAAATCGAACAACGCTTATTGAAAAAATATCACATTACGCATGTAACCGTTCAATTTGAAACGGATCGTTGCGCACAAAAAAATTTAGTCGGAGAATAATCGATGAGCCGATTGGGACATCCAGCAAAATGGCAAAATTTTTACCGGCGCTACAGACGCCATTTTCAAATCGCCACTATTGTTACATTTATTGTGGTGATTTCCGTTCTGCACTATTCCACCCCTATCAGCAAGCTGCCTTTTCATTTGATTTACATGCAGTCCTATTTTATCCCCATCATTCTGGCCGCATTCTGGTTCGGCATACGCGGCGGTCTAAGCAGTGCCGTGGCGATCAGTTTGATTTATTTACCGCACATTATGTTCCAATGGGGTGGCTTTACTTTAATTAATCTGGTGCGGTTTTTGCAAATTGCTTTATTTTTACTGCTGGGATATTTGACGGGCTTGAAAGCGCAGGGTGAAAAAGAAGAAAAAGAACGCTATCGCAAAACGGCTAAGGAATTGGAAAAATCTTTACAAAAATTGCGAGAAAAAACCGAGCAAATTTTTGAAATGGAGCAGCAATTAAAATCGGCCGACCGTTTAGCCGTAATCGGGGAACTGACGGCCAATTTAGCGCACGAAGTACGGAATCCCCTGGGCTCCATTCGCGGAGCGGCGGAAATTCTGCGCGATGCCGTTCCGGACGATGTGAAAGAGCTTGAGTTTTTTGACATCATCATTCAGGAGACCAAGCGTCTCAATCAGGTCGTCGAAAATTACCTGAATTACGCCAAGAAATCGAACCGGATGATTTCTCTAATCGATCTCAAAGAAATCATTCACAACGTGCATCTCATGCTCGGCCCCAAAATTCGTAAATCCGACATTCGCTTGGAAGAACGCTTACCGGAAGAACCTTTGTATGTGAAAGCTCAGTCCATCCACATTTGGCAAGTTTTGATGAATGTTCTGTTGAACGCCGTGCAATCCATGCCCCGGGGCGGCACAATTACCGTAGAAGCACAGCCCCGAAACGGGCACATCCAGCTAACCGTTAAAGACACGGGAAGCGGCATCAGGAAAGATGATCTGGCGCGCATATTCGATTCGTTTTACACAACAAAACCGACGGGATCGGGCCTGGGGCTGGCCATCGTCAAACGCATTGCACAGGAAAATCATTGGCCTTTAAAAGTGGACAGTACGGCCGGTCGGGGCACAATCTTCCGTATTACTTTCCCCATGGAGAATGCGGGAAAAGGACGTCATGTAAAGGAAGGGAAAAGATGAAAATTTTACTGATTGACGATGATTTGAACCTGGGAAAAGTCATCGGTTACCAATTAAAACAACAGGGGTATCGGGTAGATACGGTGCTTACCGGAAAAGAGGGGCTAAAAAAATTTAAGGCCAATACGTATGATGTTATTATTTCGGATATTCAGCTTCCGGATATTAACGGCATTGAAGTTTTGCAAGAAATACGACGGCACGATCCGGACGTTATTTTTATTCTGATCACGGCCTACGGCAGTGTGGAAAACGCCGTGGAAGCCTGTAAAATAGGAGCTGATGATTACCTGACCAAACCTTTCGGCAAAGAGCAACTGTTATTTGCGTTGCAAAAAGCCCTGCAATTCAAACAATTGCAAAAGGAAAATTTAAGCCTTAAAACAGAATTGACAGATAAATTCAAATTTAAGAACATGATTGCCCAAAGCGGCCCCATGCAAGAAATTTTACGCATCACGCACCGCGTGGCCCATAGCAATGCTTCCGTATTGATTTTAGGGGAAAGCGGTACGGGAAAAGAGCTGATTGCCAAGGCAATCCACTACAACAGTCCGCGCAAGGATAAACCGTTTATCGTTGTCAATTGCCCGTCCATCCCGGCCAATTTACTGGAAAGCGAATTGTTCGGACATGTGAAGGGGGCCTTTACGGGGGCCATTCAAGACCGCACGGGAAAGTTCGAGCAAGCTGACGGCGGAACTATTTTTCTGGATGAAATTGGTGATTTGCATGAAGATTTACAGGCCAAATTGTTACGGGTGTTGCAGGAGCAGGAATTCGAACGGATCGGCGGAGATAAGCCGATCAAAATAGATGTACGCGTGATTGCCGCCACCCATCAAAATTTGCAAAAATTAATTCAGGAGAAAAAATTCCGTGAAGATTTGTACTACCGTTTAAGTGTGGTACCGATCCAAATTCCGCCGCTGCGCGAGCGCAAAGAAGACATTCCCTTTCTCATCGATTTTTTTCTGGGCAAATACGGGCAAGGTAAATCTTACAAAATGGCCCCCGAAGCCGTAAATGCCCTGATGAAGTATCATTGGCCCGGGAATGTTCGTGAGTTGGAAAATGTCATCGAGCGCATGGTTACTTTAAGTGAAAGCGAAACTCTCACTCTAAGCGATATCCCCGATTTTATCAAATTTCAATCCGCGCAGGAGGGGGAAGCTTCATTCTCCTTACCCGCTGGCGGGCTTTCTTTGCAAGAAATCGAAGCTCAAGCCATTCGTCAGGCCCTGAAACAAGCCGGCGGTAATCAAACCCAGGCCGCCCAACTGCTAAAAATACCACGACATGTTCTATTGTACCGCATGAAGAAGTTGAATATTCAATAAACCCTGCAGACGGAAGATGAGTTTGGATTGGTGGGATAATGAAATGGAAATGAAGATTCAGGAATTGGAGTTTAGGTGAATAGAAAATGGTTGAACGGTTGAA
>CAZHIZ010000143.1:0-9063 GCA_964532875.1 uncultured Caldithrix sp.
TCACTGCAGGTCCTTCCATGTCTTTGTACTCCCAAGGGGATTCGAACCCCTGTCGCCGCCGTGAAAGGGCGGTGTCCTAGGCCTCTAGACGATGGGAGCATTTCTCTCGCTAATTCTTTTCAAAGATGCTCACCGTGCCCGTCTTTCGAACCCCTGTCGTCCCGAAAATCGGGATGTCCTAGGCCTCTAGACGATGGGAGCATTTCTCCTATCCTATCTCCCGTTTCAAAGCAATATTCTGCCTGTTAAGGAGATTGGAACCGCAACATAATGGGAGCAAAAACTCCGTTGCGCCGATTTCAAAAAAGTGGGTGAGTGATGGGACTTGAACCCACGACCCCCAGAGCCACAATCTGGTGCTCTAACCAAACTGAGCTACACTCACCATCCCAGTACGCCCTGGAGGATTCGAACCTCCGACCCACTGCTTAGAAGGCAGTTGCTCTATCCAACTGAGCTAAGGGCGCAACGAAGTCGGGGCGAGAGGATTTGAACCTCCGACCCCCTGCTCCCAAGGCAGGTGCGCTAACCAGACTGCGCTACGCCCCGAGCGGGCTTTTCCGTTGCTAAGTTAATTTAGAGCTCACAAATTTAAGGCTTCAAGGAACGGTTGTCAATTTTTTTTATCTCGTTTTGTAAAAATTTTTTAAACTGGGCCAAAGCCTTAGCACGATGACTTATTCGGTTCTTTTCTTCGCGACTTAATTGAGCATACGTCTTATTTAATTCCGGAACAAAAAACAAGGGATCGTAGCCAAAACCGCTATCCCCTTTCAATTCCGTTAAAATAAAACCTTCGGTAATACCGGTAAAAAACCATTCTTTTTCTTCTGTCTTAAAACATACCGTGCACACAAAACGCGCCCTGCGTTGATCCCCTTTTAAACCGCGCATTTTTTCAAGCAAAAAACGGTTGTTCTGGTCATAATCGGCATTTTCACCAGCATAGCGCGCAGAATAAATTCCCGGTTCATTGTTCAAAGCCAATACTTCCAAACCGGAATCATCGGCTAAAACCGGCACAGAAGCCAAGCGGAAATAAGCACGCGCTTTGATGGCTGCATTTTCCCTAAATGTCCGCCCCGTTTCTTCAACTTCAATCGACTTAGGCAAATCATGAACACTCTTTAAGCGCAGGGGTAAATCGGCCAATATTTCCGAAATTTCTTGCAATTTGTGCTTATTGCCCGTGGCGATTAAAATTTCCAATGTCTTCTACCTCGTTGTTTTAAAGCAGGCAATCTAAACAAGAACGGCTTATGTTTCAAATAACACTTTGGCTGGCGCGCCCGTTTAATTTTATCCGCCGAATATTCTTTTCCAAAAACAAAAATATTTTTCCGGCTATGGCACCATTTCTTTTAAAACATTTGATTGATTTACAGGGGGCCTAAACGGTTAAAAGTTCCTTTACATTGTCGGGATTCAGTAAGCTTACATCCGGCCCGTAAAAAGATTCGTTAAAGGGATGTTCCAACAGATAAACAAAATACCCTTCACGCAGGAGTCGATTAAAATATGTTTCCAAGCGTCCACCGGGAGTAATGTGCAAAAAGCATACTTTTTTGTTCTGGGTCAACAGCAATTGGTCCCTGCGCAGCACCGATTTTTTGTTGGCCCGAACACTCTGCGTCTCCGGTGCGATCATCAGTAATTTGTCATGGGCCAGCAATTGCTCCTGCAAAGGCGACAGACGAATCGTATTGAGATCGCGGGCAAAATAATACAAAACATTGGCCGCCTGCCCGCTGTCCATCCGTTTAAATAATCTTTTTTCAACAGGTGACTGCCAACCGCCGGACAAACCGATGGGAAGGGCACGTATCGTGTCGAAAATTTCAAAAATAGCCGATTCCATCAGCGGCGGCGTTTTACGCGAAGCAAAAAGGGCGACCTTGTCCTGACTTAACAAGGCAATATTACCGCGGGTAGTAAAAACCATAATCTTACATTTAGTACTTGATCTTTTACGAGTTCACCTGGCAAAAAGTAATTTATCGTATCGCATTTGCGAGCTACCCAATGAAAAATCTTATCGCTCCATTACAATTCCAAAGCAAACTCATTTATTTTTAATCGCTTTTAAATGCCATTTCAGCCAATCGTGCAGGCGCATTAAGTTTTGCGAGGCTTGATATCGGCCATTGGCAAAGACACCGTAATCGCCACCACCGCCCATGGCCGAAGTAAAACGCGTGGAATTAGCATAAAAAAGCCACAGCGACGTCCATTCGCGCTCAATGGCTTCGTCGAACAAATTGCTCGGATCGGCTAATTTGGCGTTCCAAATGCGCTGCATGATTCCCGTTGCCTCTCGCACCGTTTCGTTTGTCTCTTTGATTGTGTTCTGCAAACGGGCAAAATGATTGTCCACCCAGTTGGAACCGTGACAGCTTAAACAAATCGCTTTCATGCGATTTTCTCGTGTTTGTTGCTCTTCTTCGGAAATCAAAAACGATTTTACCGGTTCCCCGTTCATTTCGGTAGCCAAAGGTAATCCGGCCTTGTTACGAATGATGGAAAGATCGGGCGAAACAGGATGAGCATGGGCATACGGTGCGCCAAAAATACGCCAGCGAAGACGATCGTTAAAGCGGTGGGTGCGCTTTGCCACGACCGTACTATCCGGTTTGATAATCAGGCTGGCATGGCAGGTGGCACAGGTAGGCGCGGTGAAATCTTTGCCCACCGTCCAGGGAACGGCTTCGAAATTCCATTGGTCATGATAGGCCTGATAAATATTGCCGTGTTTACTTACCTTGTAAACCTTGTAGGCCGGGACATCCGGGCCCTTGTGGCATTCGGAGCAGGTGGCCGGTTTGCGTGCCATGGCAATGGAAAAATCATGGCGAGAATGACAGGAGGTGCAGGAACCCCGGCTGCCATCGGGATTGATGCGTCCCACTCCCTGATTGGGCCAGCCCTGTAAAACAGGGAAGCTCATTTCTCCGAAATCCGTATCTTTGGTAACCGTGCCGACTACTTTTACTTGCGTGCCGTGGCAATACAAACAGGCATCGGCGCTTGTCTTTTTAGTGGGCTCGGCAAAGGTTAACTTCCCCTTCTTTTCACCGGCTTTCCCGATAACCGTATGGATTAACTGCTGATACACACTGTTTTTCATCAGATTGTCGTAAGCATGGGCCATTAAATTTTGTCCGTATTCCTGCACTTCCTGAGCATGGCAGGTGGCACAATCGTTGGGGGTTACCACCACATGAATGCGATACCCGTTATGTTCAAAGGTGTCTTTGTGCTGATCCGGATTGATGCCGTGACATTCAAAGCAGCCAACGGCTCTGTTCTTTAGCGAATCCGGAATATTTTTGCTGGAAACCCGTCGTTGCAAAGGCGGCTTTTTCATACCCTGGGCGGGCGTAACCATGGCATGTCGGCTATGCTCCCATTGGCTGACAATGCCCGGATGAATGCCTTCATGGCAGGACAGGCATTCTTCACTTTGATCACTTAAAGGAGGTCGATCGGCTAATAAGCCCTTGGCGGCGAACAATAAAATCAAAAAAAACAGACCCCATAATTTTCGGCTTTGCATGGCAAACTTCCCTTCTCTTAAAAGAATCTTTTTGGAGACCGATCATTACGATCCATCCCGAGTTAAATACATCTACACGTGCAAATTTGGAATAGAATAGAATAGAAACCTTTGTTTTACGGAGATACTCATTTTACCGTGAATAATTTAATAGACCGTTTTTTGCCATTCAAGAAAAAACGATTTCTTTTTTTAAGTTTTACGAAGATAATGTGCTCTCTTCCGAAACATCGCAATGGCAGCCCCTTTGCGGGCAGCGAATTTATCTGAATTACATGCGATTTTTTGGTATATTCTCTGCAAGCAACGTAAGGAGAAATCATGCGGGCCAGGGCAAGAGCACATTCGAATATTGCATTAATCAAATATTGGGGCAAACGCGATAAACGTTTGAACATCCCGGCGGTCGGTTCTATTTCCATCACATTGGATGCCTTGTGGACCGAGACCGAGATTCTGTTCGATGCCAATTTACGGGAAGATGAACTTATTCTCGATAATCGCCGCGGAACCGTTAAAGAGCGCAAACGCATTTCCAAATTTTTAAACTTTCTCCGTAAAAAAGCCGACGTTCCGTTAAAAGCCAAGGTGACCAGCATCAACAACTTTCCCACGGCGGCCGGTTTGGCCTCTTCCGCTTCGGGCTTTGCCGCCTTAACGTTAGCCGCAGCCCATGCCTTAAAACTTCAACTTTCCGAACGGGAACTTTCCATTATCGCCCGCCAGGGTTCGGGTTCCGCAGCGCGTTCCATCTTTGGCGGCTTTGTGGAAATGTTTGCCGGAAGCGCAGCAGACGGCAGTGATTCGTTTGCCCAACCAATTGCCCCCGAGTCCTATTGGGACATTCGTCTTCTGATCGGCATCACCTCTTTTCGCCCCAAACAGATCGGTTCCACGGAAGGCATGGAACGTTCGCGGTTAACCTCCCCCTTTTATCACGCCTGGATTCAAGCGCAGCCAACCGATCTAAACGAGATGCGCGAAGCGATTCTACAAAAAGATTTTCAGAAAGTGGGCGAATTAACCGAGCACAGTTGTCTTAAAATGCACGCTCTGGCTTTGAGCAGCAAACCCGGTATTTTGTATTGGAACGCCATTACCGTTGACGCCATGCATGCCATCAGAGAATTACGTAAAACGGGCATCCAGGCCTATTTTACGGTGGACGCCGGACCGCAAATAAAGGTGTTGTGCCTGGCCGAAGACGAAGTGCGGGTGCGCGATATGCTGCGCTCTATTAACGGTATCGAACGCACCATTGTCAACAAACTGGGGCCGCCCGCCAAACTACTGGAGCCCACACAATGATTACCAGCGTGGCACCCGGTAAAATGATTTTATTGGGCGAATATGCCGTTTTGGAAGACGCCCCCGCTTTGGTTTGCGCCGTAAAAAAACGGGCTGTGGTTTCCATGGCTCCGAGAGAGAATCAGGAATTTCAATTTTCGGCCCCTTCTTTGGAACTAATCGATTTACCTTTTGTGCTCACGCCTGCGGGGCATGTGCGCTTTGATCCGGCCTTGCCTTCGCACCTACTTAAGAGGTTGCACCTGTTTTCCAAAATATTTGAATACACCTACCGAAAACTGAACAAAGCTCAGCCGACAGGCTGGTCGATCCACATCAATACCGATGATTTTTACGCTAAAGAATGGCACACGAAATTCGGTTTCGGTTCCAGCGCCGCCCTTTGTGTGGCCTTGGTGAGCGCCATGAACGAAGCTTTTGGTGCCCACCTGTCCCGGCCCGCTTTATTCCGCCTGGCTTTGAACGCCCACCACTACGCGCAGGGCAAGATGGGCAGCGGCATTGACATTGCCGCCAGTTTTTTCGGCGGGTATTTGATTTATCGGCGCATACGGGAAGAAGACGCACTGCACAAATTACCCGAAAAAATACCGCCTTGTCGCGGACTGTACTTTAAACCCGTTTTTACCGGGCATAGCGCTTCGACGCGGGTCATGCTTAAAGGTGTACACCAGCTCAAGGAAGAAAAACCGGAATTGTACCGTGAAATATTAACGCGATTAGAACAAATTAGCCTTCAGGGTAGTTTGCATTTTAAAGAACACAATGCTCTGGCGTTTTTACAGGATGTGGTTCAATTTTATCGGGCCATGGAAGAGTTGGGCAATCGCAGCAACATGCCGATTATTTCTGCGGCACATCGCCGCATTTTTGACATTGCCCGGCAAGAGGGAATCGCTTACAAACCTTCCGGTGCGGGTAGCGGCGATATCGGAATTTTATTTGCGGACGATCCGGAACGATTGGAACGGATCAACGAAAAAATTGTACATGCCGGATTTTTGCCGTTGGATATTGAAGTGGATGAGCAGGGCCAACGGCTCAGATCATTGTAAATTTTGTTTTAATTTTTTAGCGGAATTTATTAGATTGACATCGTAAATCGACTTTTGCCTTTTTAGGAAAATAAAATTCATTAACGGGAATAAACATTATGGCCAAATCACGAATTGCCAATTTTTACAAATTGAGTATTCAGGAACGCCTGAAACTGTTAAACGAACGCAAGATATTGAGCGAAGCGGATTACATCCGGCTTAAGAACGGGAATCATCTGCTGCGCAGCGAAGAATCGGATCGCATGATTGAAAATGTGATCGGCGTGTTCGGTTTACCCATGGGATTGGGTTTAAACTTCCTTATTAACGACAAGGACTACATCGTACCGATGGTCGTGGAAGAACCGTCCATTGTGGCGGCTGTCAGCTCCGCGGCTAAAGTAGTGCGCAAGGCCGGCGGCTTCAGCAGCGATTACACCGCTCCCATTTTAATCGGTCAGGTGCAGATCGTAAATATTAAAAATCCTTCGGCCGCCAAACAGGCCATTTTACAAAACAAAGAAGAAATCATCAATTTAGCCAACAGTTTGCACCCAAAAATGGTGGCCCGCGGCGGCGGAGCCCGCGATTTGGAAGTACGTATTTTGCCCAGAGCCTCGCATCGCGGTGATATGGTCATCGTCCACCTTTTGGTGGATACGCGTGATGCCATGGGAGCGAATTTGGTGAACAGCATGTGCGAAGGCATTGCTTCCCTGATCGAAAAAATTACCGGAGGCGAAGTTTTCTTGCGCATTCTTTCCAATTTAGCCGACCGCTCTTTAGCCCGCGCCCGTTGCCGCATTCCGGTAAAACTTTTGGAAGGGAAAGGTTACACGGGTGAAGAGGTACGCGACGGCATTATTTTAGCCTACGAATTTGCCGCAGCCGATCCTTACCGTGCTACAACCCACAACAAAGGTATTATGAACGGTATCGATCCCGTGGTGATCGCCACGGGTAACGATTGGCGTGCCGTGGAAGCCGCCGCCCATGCTTACGCTGCCCGCGGCGGTCGCTACACCTCGCTGACCCGCTGGGAAAAAGCGGAAAACGGAGATTTGTTAGGCTTCATCGAAATCCCTATTCGGGTAGGTATTGTGGGCGGACCGGTGGAAAGCAATCCCACGGTAAAAATTGCCCACCACATTTTGAACGTTGAATCGGCCTCCGAGCTGGCTCAGGTTTTGGCGGCTGTCGGTTTGGCCCAGAATTTTTCGGCGTTGCGCGCTCTGGCAACCGAAGGTATTCAACGGGGCCACATGAGCTTACATGCCCGTAGCGTGGCCATGGCCGCCGGAGCAACCCCGGAAATATTCGAAACCGTTGTAGAAAAACTGATCGAATCCAATGAGATTAAAATCTGGAAAGCCAAAGAAATTATCGATCAATTGGCCACCAAAGAAGAAGCGCCCAAGGCTCAATTGTACCTTAGCGCCGAGCAGGAGAGAATCCCCACGGGCCACGGGAAAGTTATTCTTTTGGGTGAACATGCCGTGGTTTACGGTGCGCATGCCATTGCGGCTCCCATTCCGCTGGCCATGCAAGCCGTAGTGTCCGATGCGCAAGAAGAGGGCATCCATTTGCTCATCTCGCGTTGGGGTGTGGAAGAACGGCTGCAAAAAGGCAAGGAATACAAACATTCCATCTTTAAATCATTGCATTTGATTCTTCACGAATTGGGTTTGGAAAAAGAAAACATCAAAATCGAAGTGTTCCCGCACGTTCCGCGTGCCATGGGCTTGGGAGGCTCGGCCTCTCTGGCCGTGGCCATTATTCGTGCTCTTTCCGAACGGTTTCAACTGAATCTGGACAATGAAAAAATTTCGGCCCTGGCATTTAAGTCCGAACAAATTGTCCACGGCACTGCTTCGGGCATCGATAATACGCTGGCCACCTACGGGAAATTCCTGTTGTACCGCAAAGGCACACCACCTTTAATTCAAGAACTCAACGTTCCCCGTCCCATTCGCATAGTCATCGGTTTAACATGGACGGAAAGCTTAACGGCGACAATGGTCAGCCGTGTGCGGCAGGCCTGGCAAAGCAACAAGCGGTTGTACAATCACATCTTTAACGAGATCGATAAATTGGTCATGCAGGCCGTTAAAGCCATCGAACGGTACGATTTGCCACAGTTGGGTCAGTTGATGAACATTAATCAAGGCCTGTTAAATGCCCTGCAGGTTTCGGGAAGGGAAATCGAAGAATTGGTGGAAATTGCCCGCAATAACGGAGCTTTGGGCGCCAAACTGACCGGCGGCGGTGGCGGCGGGGCGGTTATTGCCCTGTGTCCGGACAATGCCGAGCAAGTGGCTACGGCCATCATTAATGCCGGTTACCGGGCCTACATTACGGATCTAAAATAATAAGCAAACGCAAAAAATATTTTCAGAACAAAAATCACAAAGTTGAGGCAGGCATGGGTAATGATCAAATTGTTTCTTTTGATGACGAAAAGTTAATTCTGGTCGATCCCGACGATCGGATCATCGGTTACGAAAATAAGGATGTTTGTCACCAGGGCGAAGGCATTTTGCACCGCGCTTTTTCCATTTTCATTTTTAACGATCAACTGGAATTGCTCATTCAACAGCGGAGTAAAGACAAACGTTTGTGGGGCCTTTACTGGTCCAATACCTGTTGCAGTCATCCGCGTAAAGGCGAAACGTACGAACAGGCTACCGAACGGCGCCTGTTGGAAGAATTGGGGATTACCGCTCCCCTGAAATTTCTGTTTCGATTTCAGTATCAGGCCCGTTTCGGAGATGTCGGTTCCGAAAACGAGGTCTGTTCCGTGTACGTGGGCAAAAGCAACCGTTTGCCCAAACCCAATCCCAATGAAATTGCCGATTGGAAATACATTTCCGTTGAGGAGTTAGAGCGCGAAATGGCCGCCTATCCCGAACGATTTACCCCCTGGTTTAAAATGGAATGGGAGCGCATCCGCAAAGAATATTGGGATGTCATCCGGAATTTGTAGAATCGGCCGGGAAGCAGGGGGATGATTGAATAATTGAATAGGAGAATGGTTGAATCGTTGAATAGGAAGTACGTAGGCCCAACCATCTCATTTAACAGCAAGATTGGGCAAACGCTTACGCCTTACTTGCCTTCCCCTATGAGGGGAAGGTGCCCGAGACGAGAAGCGTCGAGGGCGGAAAG
>CAZHIZ010000144.1:0-9025 GCA_964532875.1 uncultured Caldithrix sp.
ATCTTAGATCCGGCTGTTGACTGATCCCGCCAAAAGCGGGAGAAATAGGAACCCCATCTGCCAACCAATTGTAAATCCTGATTGCGGAGGGGCAGTTGTCCATCCGGTTACCGAGAATTTCTGCTGATTCGGGACACGCGACAGATCGGCCTAAATACAGGTTTGAATCGCCACGAACTGAATTGCCACGAGCTTTAGCTCGTGGGGAAAAAGAGCTACCACAAAAAAATGGGGATTAATCCCCAGCAATTCCGGCGCCTGTTGCTAACCGGTTGCCGAATGTCCCGCTGTTAGCCGGAGCGTATCGAGGCAACACGGGTCCGGTTCTCTCGATACGTCCCGCCTACGGCGGGACACTCGAGAACCGGATTGGTGCCCTTTTTGGGTTTAAATCAGTGGCGAAATTCCGCAGGGATTGTTGACAATAGCCCGAACATTTTGTTAACGAATAAATGGAGTAGTAGCCAGAAATCCAAATGCCTCATGTCTTGCAGTACTGCTTTCCAATTTTTTCGATATTCGTCCATAAAGGCGTGATTAAAACTAAAAACTAAAAATCAAACGATGCAAAATTTATTCATGATAAGTTGTTGTGCCTTTTCAGAAGATTTTTGCAAATATGTTGCTGACTAAAAATTTTTAGATTTTTATTTCATCGGAAGGCGCCGAAAGTTTCTCCTTTAAGAATTTAAACCCATGTTGCACGTAATATTCACGCCAATCCGCCGCAATGACCGAGCCCAGAGTTACTTTAAATTCGTTTAAGGTGAAGCGGTCAATTTGTTTTAGTAATTTTTCCTTTTGCTCCAAAGTAAGCGCTGGCAAAGCAATGCCTTTACGCAAAAGAAATTCCATGTCGAAAGCATCGCGAATGGCACCACGTGACAGGAATGCGGCAATTTTATTTTTCATCATTTGTGCTAAGGTGAATCCTTTCAGGAGTACCTGTTTATTACTGAAGTTTGAGAAAGCGATTTTCTCCTCGTAATCCCAATCATTTATCCGACGGCGAATCTCGATTTTTAAGCGACGAGGAAATTTCGATGAACGTAATTCCACAAGAATGGTAAAATGTTTTAACTGGGCATCGGTAATCTCATAGTTTTTTCCTAATCTCTGGACCAGCCGATTTAAAAGTTGTTGATCATCCTTTGCTTTTAATTTCCAGAAATCCAGTTCCACTGAGTAGCGGGGCAATTCATGGCATAAACGGAGCATAGTACCGCCGCCAAATATCAATGATTCCAACAAACGGGAGTTTTTTAATTTCTCAAGGACCTCCATTTCAAAGACTTCATGCTGTTTAAGCCAATTCATATTGCTTCACCAATCGTTTTACGGAGAGAGAAAATTTTGCTAAAAACTTTTCCATTTTTGCTCGATCAAATTTGCTGAAATCAATAGTGTCCACATCCAGCGCATAGCGTTTCAAGGACATTAAATAAAAAGCGTCCAGCAATGCTTTTTCCGGTTCGGCAATAAAAAATTGTTCTTTGCGGATGAAACCGAAGTAGAGCGCCGGATTTATTTTACTGTAGTGGAAAACCGTTTCTTGTACCGTCACCTGTTTGCTGCGTTTCATTGCAATTGATTCGATGAAATCGCGTTGAATTTGCGTGGAAATTTCGTAATAGGTTAAGGCGGTCATTAAAGAAATATATGATGGTGCCTGAATTAAATTGGCAAATTGAAATTTTTGTTCTATGGAAAGATACGGCCATTGTTCTGCCCGCACGTAAAGATCGCGTTTAAGGCGAATTAACAAGCCGGATTTCACATAACGGTGGGCCATGACTTTGGCTGATGGAAGTGTTACGTTTAACACCCGTGCCAAATCACGAAGATTGAAACAGGGCTTTTGAATATTCTTTAATCGTAATAGTTTCATAAAAGACACCAGGTTAACAAAATAGTTAACCTAATATACTTAGATTATTTACAAAAAGCAATTCTGGATATTGATTTTTCTTAATAATCAGGTGTTTTCGTTAACTAGTTGTTCTTTTGCGGTATGGCGTAAGGTCGCATTGGTGAGATGACCCTGGTGTTTTTAGGGTGGGCTATTGGCAACCGTCATTATGAGACGGATTCATTGGTAGGCTTTATTATGAAATTTTTGTAGTTAGGTCTAGTTCTTGTTGGGGTAAAAATTAAATCCCGTAGGGATTTTTTAGATTAACGCGGCAGTTTACTGCCGGGGGAAAAGGGGAAAAATAACCAATAAAATTTAAAATGTCCACTAGGTACATTTGAATAATCTTCCACCATGGTTCAACCGTCACTACGGGACAACGGCGGTGGCTTGGATAAGCCCGCGAGAGGGAATGTTAACCCAACTGATGCGTGCAGGCGCTGAGCGAAGGAATATTGAAATTATTGAAACGATCAATAGAAATTTCTTGACTACGTCCCGCCAGTGCAGGACTTCATTCGAAAAGACAAGTTCAAACGTCCATGCGAGACAGGATTGTTCGGCTGGTCGAAGCGTTTTTTTCTCTTAACCCTTTAGATATTTGCCTAATAATAAATACCATTCCCCGTTTAGAAACTGATTCAGAACATCAGGATAATTTCAAACAATCTTCAGGAATCGTCTTTTCAAACGAACAACCACACCATTCTTCGCTTAAGTGCCACAGTTTGTCTTGCACCGCCGGATCATAAGCCACGGTCGCCGGGCGTCTTTCTCCTTGCATGTCAAAAAAATAGCGTCCCGTCGCACCTTCCAATTCGGGTGCCGTGGCCAAATAAACCGAGGTGCGGGCGCCCTGTTCTACCGAAGCACCGCCCAGTCCCCAACCGGCATGGAGCAGTTTGGTATTAATCACTCCGGGATGCAAACAATTAACGCTTACTTTTTTGCCATCCAATAAAGTGGCCAGTTTGAACGTGAATAAAATGTTTTCCAGCTTGGAATAAGCGTAGGCCGTGTAACCGGAATAACTTTTCTCGCCCTGTAAATTGTCGAAATTCAGGTGATCACTGTGAGCCATGGAACTCACGTTAATGATCCGGGCCGGTGTGCTTTGACACAGAAGATCGATTAAAAGGCAGGTTAGCAGAAAATGGGCCAAATAATTGACGGCAAAGGTCATTTCAAAACCGTCTTTACTCAAAGTGCGTTTTGCCGCAAAGATGCCGGCGTTGTTAATCAGTACGTGTAAATGAGTGTATTTTTGCTTGATCGCGGTGGCCATCTGCCTTACTTCTTGCAGCGAGGACAAATCCGCTTTGAAAAAATCAATGCGATCATTTCCGGTTGCATGTACAATTTCTTGCCGTACCTGTTTACCTTTGGTCGCATTACGCCCGTGCAACAAAATCGTTGCTCCTGTCCCGGCCAATTCCAAAGCCGTTTGCTTGCCGATACCATCGGTGGCACCGGTAATAAGGATCACTTTCCCCTGCATTTTGCCCAGCCTCTTTGTTATTGGTTAATTTTTCATTACTTCTAAACGTAATTTCAGCTACTTTGTTTTCAGCTAATTCTGTGTCCTTTAAATTAGATACAGAAGGGAAAGGGTGCAAGTGTGGCTCCAATGGGACGATCGGCAGCAAATCAAATGCAAAATTTACTTGATTTCAAGGCATAATTAACTAAATTAATACAAATTGAATATGATAAACTAAATATGTATGGAGATTTTGCTTTGGATTGGTATGTTCCCCGCACCATAGAAAAACTCGTGCAAAAGATTCGAAATCAGTTCCCTGCTTTGGTTATTAGCGGTCCAAGGCAATCGGGCAAAACGACCTTGATCCGACATCTTTTTAAAGATACGCACAATTTTGTCACATTTGATGACCCCCTCAATCGAGAGAGAGCTCTAAGCGATCCCCAACTTTTTTTGGAAAATTTGGCACCGAATATGATTCTGGATGAAATTCAATATGTTCCAAAAATCTTATCCTATATTAAAATAATGATCGATCAGGATCGCAATACTTATGGTAGATTCATCTTAAGCGGTTCTCAACAATTCCATTTAATAAAAAACCTTGGTGATTCCCTGGCCGGGCGTGTAGCCATTTTAAACCTTTTGCCATTTGATTGGCAAGAAAGAAAGAGTGCACTCGGTGAACGATTCCTTTTAAATACGCGTGATCATTTTGAGTTTTGTGCTTTACGCGGCTCATTTCCGGAGTTGGTCATTCATCCAGAAAAAGATGTTTCTATTTGGTATGGCAGCTATTTACAAACGTATTTGGAAAGAGACGTCCGTTTCCTGGAAAATGTGGGTGATCTTTTCAACTTCCAGCGATTCATCCGACTTTTGGCTTCTCGGTGCGGACAGATACTCAATTTATCCTCGTTTTCCAAAGAATTAGGAATAAGCGTTAGTACGGTTAAACGTTGGCTATCCATTTTACAGGCCGGAAAAATGATCTATTTACTGCAACCGTACCATCGTAATCAGGGGAAACGAATCACTAAAAATCCTAAAGTTTATTTTCTCGATTTGGGGTTGGTTAGTTATTTAACCGGGGTCACCGGCAAAGAAATATTATTTAACGGACCTCTGGCGGGTGCCATGTTTGAGAATTTTATCATTCAGGAAATCATTAAGCTATTTGTGAACAAGGGAAAGCAACCGCCGCTCTATTATCTTCGAACGAATAACCAGTTGGAAGTGGATTTAATTATTGAAAAACGTTACGACCAAATAATACCTGTTGAAATCAAATTGGCACGTACCTTAAATAGTGGCATGGCCCGGCCCATCGAACGTTTGAAGAATTTATTCGATGAACTTCCATTTACCCAAGGCTTCCTTGTTTCATTAAACGAGGAAAATTTTCCCTTAACTCGAAACGTCCGCTCCGTTCCGTTTGAATCGTTTTTACAAGAGCTGGCAGCCGATTTGTAAGGATTACCGTTCGTTTCGAATCAATTCTAAGAGAGGCCTTAAAAGGGTAGGTCGAACGGAAATGAAAAGAAGACCTTTGTAGTGCCGTAGTAAAAATAGAAGAAGCGCATACCAGCCTTTGCCTTCCATTTCCAGGGGGCCGAATTCATCTAAAATCAAAACGGGAAGCCCAAGCTGCTGTTTGACAATGTGTTCTGCCCACTCAAATGTTCGAGGCTCGAAAACATATCTTCCGATTTTTAAATGACTCGGTTTCGCAGAATATCGGGCCAAAAGTCGTTGTTCGCCCATGTGAAGAAGGTGCACAAAATAATGGGTTTTTAATCCGTTTTCCGTTTGGGCCAGGCTTAGAAATCCCCCGACTTTTAAGCCGCGTTTTCGGGCACGGTTGTGAATCTCCTTTAAATATTGCGTTTTGCCGGCGTTCTTGGCGCCGCACACCAGTACAATTTGTAACTTCCGAGCTGCCGGGTTCATAATTGCGTTTGGAATCCTAAAATAATTTGTCGGCCGGGCATGGGAACGCCCCATTCACTGTAATAGAAACGGTCGAACACGTTTTTGCCCCGCAAATAAAATTGTATTTTATTCGACCATAAGAAGTGAATTTTAAGATTGAGCAGGGCATAGTCATTTAATTTTTGCCATTGAAGGTTGTCCGGATTCTGGTAATATTGCCCGGCAAAACCCTGCCAATCCGCTTCAAAAATCCAATGGGCATTCGGGCTGTAAGTTGCCATTAAAAATAATTGCTGCTGCGGACGGTATTCCAAATGGCTGCTTGTACGACCGGCCGTTTGGTTGCGGGCTTGTAAAAAGGTGTAGTGGGCATACCATTCCAGGCGCTGTAATTTAAAACGAGATTCCAGTTCAATGCCGTAAAAAAGCGCTTTGGCGATATTTTGCATCTGATTGACATGTTTACCCTGGGCCGTAATGATCGCTGCCGGAGCAATTAAATCCCGTAAACGATTGTAAAAGATATCGGCTTTCCATTTAAAAGGGGTGTAATGAAAATCCAGCCCGATTTCACTATTTAATCCGTATTCGGGCTTTAAATGGGGATTGGCAATCGAGCGGCCCAAATATTCGGAATACAATTCCTTTAGGGTGGGAAAACGACTTTTACGCGCACCGGCCAGATGCAAGTCCCAATACCGATTTAAAAAATAGCGCAGCGCAATTTGCCCGTTTAATAGCGTTAAGGCATCTCTTACGGCGTAATTCTGCGCTTTTAACGGATTTAAATAATTTACATCACCGGCCAATTGACCCGAAAGTCGCGAGGTAAATCGCAGGTTTTGCTCAAGCCCCAAACTCAAAGTCTGCATGGCGTATTCGGCAAGTTGCCTAGCCGACGGGCCCTGCCGATGCACATCCTTTTTAAAAGAGAAAATGCCGGCCGTCTTTCCAAAAGGGAAAACATAAAATTCGGGATAAAGATTGAAGCCCAATGAGTAATCGTCATAAAGCGATGTGAAAGCGTAGCGTTTGGTTTGTGTGGCATACGAGGCGTCATCGTAAGCTTTTAATTTATTCTTGTAACGATCCCAATACCATACGCTGCGTAAGAGCATCTTTTTAAAAGCATGATTGGTATTAAAGCTGAATAATGATCGCTGCCAAAAGGGGAAACGCCAAAAACGAGGACGTTTACTCAGGGCATTGGGCGGAATGTCGAAGGTATTGTCGATCCAATTCAGCAAAAGACCGATCTGGTGATTTTTATTGAGAACATAGCGCAATTTGGCAAAGCCGTTCATTTTGGTGTATGAAGAATGGTTACGTCGTCCCCCGTCTTCGTTACGCATGACCGAAGAATTTTTGGGAAGTAAAAAGTCGGATGATTTATCGAAGTGCAGTGCGGTAAAGTACATCAGGCGGCCCTTGGTTCCGCCGAAAGAGAGGGCATTGTAAAAATAACCGGCCGGATTACTTTCCAAACGCAATTTAGCAACGGTGCCTGTGGGCGGTTCCTGCGTAATGATGTTCAACGATCCACCGATATTGTTCGTGCCGTAAAGTACGGACGAAACGCCTGCGGCAACGCGAATTTTGGCAATATCATCTGTTACAAATTGAGCCAAATCCACAATACCGTTAAAGGGAAGCGTAATGGGAATGCCGTCTAAAAATACACTGATTTGTCGTTGATCAATACCGCGTAAACGAAAGGTGGTTTCGTTTTTGGATGAAGTACTGAGATAAAGCGCAGGCACTAAAGAAAGGGCTTGTGCCACGTTGGAGACGTTTAATTTTTGAATATCCCGCGCATTAATTTCACGAACGGGTAGAGCGGAATGCCGAACGTTCTTGGGAGCGGTTACTACAATTTCACTCAGCCAATAGGTTGTCAGGCTATCGGATTTTAAATGTCCACTTGGCCCTGCTAAACAAATGTCCATTAAAAAAAGGGTGGAAAGTGCTAAAGAGAGAAATGTTTTCATGATTTTCTCTCCGTCTTCTGTTTATTCCTGTTCATAGTTCGTTTCTTCGATAAAAAACAACAAACGGGCGATAAGTTTGGCCGTCCAATTAAAAACATGGGTAAAAAGGTTTAAGCGCGCAGGCGAACGTCTGAATTCCGAAAAAGTCTCGAAAGAAATTTCCTTCACGCGCGGCATCAGTTTCATGGAAGTAGCAAACACCTCGCTGAAGTGTTTTAAGCGCATGCGCCTGAGCCATTCGCCCATTTGTTCCACGCTGATGTGATTGGTTAATATTTTAATGGCCGTTAAGATGATAATACTGCGCAATCCCATATTGATACTCATCAGCAGAATGTCTTCGGAATAGGGAATGCCGTAAAAATGCGCTTTGCGCCCACCGATAAACAAAGGTACGCCAAACATCAGAATAACTAAAAATAAAACAAATTTAGGTCGGGCAAGTGGACGTAAAGCGGAATAGTCCACAATAATGCTCAGGCAAATAGTCAAAGCAAAAATAAAAAACATATTGTGGCTGTTCATAAAGATAATGCTGCTCAATAAAATCAGTGAGGTTAGCCAGTACCGTTTCATGCCATGCTTTCCCTCTGTTTACGTAAAACGGTTAGTTCCTCTTCCACTTTACGGGCCAAAGCATAACCGAACCAACCGGCAGCAACACCTAAAATAATGTGTAATGCAACGTAAATAAGCAAAATCCATAATAAATGACCGGCGGGAATGTGCAATAAGCCGGCCAGACGTTTAAAAGATTCCAGATAAATTTTGTAAATATTGGCCCCGAAAATGATTCCCTGAGAAATAAAAGGGTGCACAATGGAATACAGTAAAAGTAAAATGCCCGTAATGATGAAACTGTAGCGATTGGTTCCCAAAAGGGTTAAAACGATTTCCCCCAGTAGCCCCTCCATTAGGATAGCCAAAAAAGGGCTGGCGATGACGGTACCGATGGAGAAAATTTTTAAAATTGCCGCTACGGCTCCCATCATGAAGGTGGCCCCGAATTTAGGCACGAAATGGCGTCCCGTACTGAATATAATGACAGCGAAAGCCGTTAGGATGGCTCCACCCATGGGAATACGTAAGCCCTTTACGGTTACGCCCACGGTAATTTCCATCAAGCCCCAAAGGGCGCCGAACAGACTGATCAACACGGTATCGTGTCGGGTGAATGCAGCGGAAGATGGTTTTAATGCCAATCGAGCCATGGTATTTTCTCCAATAAAAAACCCCTTGCCGAATTGGCAAGGGGTTAAATAACGTAAAATACCTTAAAAAGGCACGAATATTTTACATTATCTCCTTTGCCAATTCAGGATGTTGCCATCCATCGGGCAGGGAAGTCGGTTGCCCGGCTTCCCCATCGCCCTGCCACTCCCGGAGGGACTGACAGGATCGGAGATCTATTTTTTCTACAGAAGTAAAAATAGAAATAAAAAATATGCTATGCAAATCTAATGTACAAAACCCATCCCTCCCTAGAATCTCGGGTCCGGTTGAATCGTTGAATGGGAAATGGTTGAATAAGAAAATAGGGGAAGATGTTCATTGGCAAGTACTTCCGATCTCGTTCTGATAAATTGCCACGAGACGTGCCGGGAAATCACGGTTAACGGGAATAATGGGCAAACACTTGGGGCTTTTTTACCTTCCCCTATGAGGGAAAGGTGGCTTCGACGGGTCGAAGATCAGGCTCATGACTGATCG
>CAZHIZ010000145.1:0-8988 GCA_964532875.1 uncultured Caldithrix sp.
TCAAAAGCAGGGCAAATAGACACTAATTTTTTTTCTCACGCGGATTCCGCAGATTTTCGCAGGAAAGCACGGATTTTTACTAAAAAATAATTGTATTCTCGTGCAAAACCCACCCACTCCCTGCACTGCAATATTCGCAGTGCGGGATGCCACAATATTATCTTCGATTCAGGATTTGCGGGAATCACCGGCATTGGCGGCTTTTAACAGACAACTAACCACAGAGCAGAACCCATTAAACCATTTAACCATTCAACGATTCAACCAATAAACTTATTCTCCCATTCATCTATCTGCTTCCCTAAGTGCGCGAAACAATAGTAGCCGTCCATTCACTGAAATCCCGACCGCTGGGGTTCTGGAAAATACGTAAATCGAATTCCGGAATAACGGCCAACAGATGATCAAAAATATCGGCTTGAATCGACTCGTAATTTTCCCAGGCAATGTCGTTCGTAAAGGCGTAGATCTCAATGGGCAAGCCTTGCGGGCCCGGCGGCAGCTGGCGTACCATTTTGGTTAAACCCTGATGAATTTTAGGATGATTTTTAATGTAGTTGGCCGCGTAAACGCGAAACGTGCCAATGTTGGTCATGCGGCGCCCGTTTACTTTTACACTGTCGTCAATGTGATGTTCTTTGTTGTACCGTTCCAGTTCTTCCAGCTTGCGGTCGATGTAATCCGTTAACAAATGAATTTTACGAAAACGTTCGATCATTTCTTTATTGCAAAACTTTACCGAATTTTGGTCAATGTAAATCGCCCGTTTAATTCGCCGTCCGCCGGCCTGTTCCATGCCGCGCCAATTGCGGAAGGAATTGTCCAGTAATTTGTAGGTGGGAATAATGGTAATCGACTTGTCCCAATTTTGTACTTTGATGGTGTGCAGGGCAATATCGACCACATCACCGTCCGCACCAAACTGGGGCATTTCGATCCAGTCACCCACATGCAGCAAATCGTACATGTTAATCTGTAGTCCGGCCACAAAGGAAAGGATGGTGTCCTTGAAAATCAATAAAACAATGGCCGTCATGGCGCCGATGCCGCTGAGCAGCATCCAGGGAGACTGGTGCGTTAGAATGCCCACGATAAAAATCAAAGCAACCAGATAATCAATAATAATGACCACCTGTAAATAGCTTTTAATGGGCCGTGTTTTGGCTTTGGGCTTGAGTTCGTAAAAACCGTTGGCCGCATTTAAAAACGAGGCGATGACGCGGGCCGTCAGAAAAATTAACAAGATATTGAGAATACCGTCTACGGTTTGGCCGAATAAAGGGAGAAGGAAGAGTAGATTTTTAATCAACAGCAAGGGGACAAAATAGGCCAGGCTGTGTAATACCTTGTGTGCAATCAATAAATCATCGAATTGCGTTTTGGTCTTCTTGGCAAATTTACGGGCTAAGCGCAAGCCCACTTTTATGGTAATCACCAGCACCAAATAAGAAATCAATAAAATACCGATCAGAAAAGTGGAGTCGTGCAACCAGGGATGGTGGCTAAAGAGAAGGCGAATTTGCTCAAATACGGAATTCATGATTCGCTTACCTCGTTAATTGTTGTTTGATCGTATTTTGCCGGTAAAAGCAGGTGCTGTTTTAATCCCGAATCCGTTTGTTCGAACAGAGAAACGGGTTTGCGTACCGCTTCGATGGAATGATCGGGGTGGTAAATAATTCCGCTACCCTTGGGCAGGCCGATTCCTTGAACGTATTGGTTTTGCAGGGATTGCAGGACTGTTTTCAGCCGTTGCCATTGGTCGGATTCCTGATGGACGTCCACTGCCAACGGTAAACATTTTAACGTTTCGAAAGTTTGGCCCCGGGCATCAAATCCGACTAAACCGATTTGCACGGCACCGGCTGAAATTCCCATTAAATAAGCACCGTGATAAAACCGATCGCAAATAATGCCGGCCATTCCGCTTTTTTTGATGATGTGCCAGCCCTTTTGAATGTCGCCTCCGGCCAACAAGATTAAATCGGCCTCTTGCAAATGCTGTCGGTCGGTGGAATCAAATGTTTTACGGATGAAAAATTTTTGGCGGATACCGGCGGTGTCCATGGCGGCTTTGAAAATTTCAAAATATTCCGCACGGTCGTCATTCGAAGCCCCGATGTAGGCTGCGCTTTGCGGAAGATCGCCTTCGAAAAACAGCGACAGGAAATAACGCCCTTTGAGTTGCCAAAACAAATTTTGGCTGTCGGCCAGTAGCAAAATCGGTTTTTGCCCCAAAGCACCCCCCTCTTTTAACATTCTAAATTATTAATTTTTACAAACGATGCAAGTTTGTTTGTGTGCCACGGCGGAATATTTTACGCATTTAACCGGTTGTTTCTCTTAGGACAAACCATTGAAAAAAGGAGAAGTATGAAAATCGTAGGAACTCTCGGTTTATTGATAACGCTTATCTTTCTGCAAACCGTTCAAGGAGGCGATGTGTTAAAATTGGGACAAAAAGCACCGGATTTTGCCCTTAAAGATGCGCAGGGCATGGTTCATCATTTGTCGGATTATCGCGGTCAAATGGTGGTATTGTATTTTTATCCCAAAGATTTTACTCCGGGCTGCACGGCCGAGGCGTGTAATTTGCGGGACAATTATCAGGCACTCACGGAACGCCATCTCCGCATTTTAGGCATCAGTTATGATAACCCGGAAACGCACCGAAAATTTACCGAAAAATACCATTTGCCCTTCCCCGTTCTTTCCGATACGGCCAAAACGGTAGCCAAAGCCTACGGAGTTTCCGGCGGATTGTTCGGCTTTATCGGCCCCAAACGAACGACCTTTTTAATAGATGCCGACGGGACGATTGTGCACGTGTTTACCAATGTGAAGACCAAAAGCCACGCCGAACAAATTTTAGACTTTTTAAAGACGCACAGCGGACAAAAATAAACGCCCGGGCCCGGTAAATTCAGAATAAAAAAAAGCTAAAAACGATAGCCTTTGAATTCCGCCCGTCTCCGTTTGAAATCCGCCTGACCTCATCGTTACCCTCTGGCAAATGCAGCGCACCATTGTTTGCATCTCTTGGCATATTCTCATAAGTTTACCCAGCAATAAATACGAACGAAAGGTGCCTCATGCGCACGGCTATGCCCGAAAAGAATCCTACGGACAACCGTTTGCTATTACGTGTTTTGATAGGTCTGCTTTTAGGCTTGAATGTGCTCAACGGGTTGGCTCCTGTTTTAAGCGGCAGCTCCAACTTAATTGCGCGTTACCTGGGTGCCGGCATCTATTTTTTATTGGATCCTGTTTGTCACCAGTTACCGGATCGTTGTATTTTTATCGGCCGCTTGCCCATGGCCCTGTGCGTACGCTGTACGTTTATTTACTGGGGCGCCCTTTTGGGTTTGCTCTTTTTGTACCGTCAAAAACGAATTCGCCTGAACCGTTTTTTAGCCTACGGGGCATTGACTTTTATTGCCATCGAAATCGTAACGGAAAAAATCGGTTTGTATGCCAATTGGCCCGTTTTGCGCGGATTCAGCGGATTTTTACTTGGATTGTTTGTTGTCTTGTACTTTGCGCAATTTCGTTTGCCAGGGGGAAAGGGAATCGCCGATAGAAGCACAACGAAACACATGCCCGGCAGGTAGAGTACCGGTGCTACGAATCGGGATTGTTTTTGTTAGGAAGGAAATCGCATGCCAAAACAAGGTTATTATCAGGCAATCATTTTGGGAGCGCTCGTCTCGGCTTTGAGCGATAGCATTCCGCTATTGAGTTTTGTGAATATCTTCTGCTGCATCGGCATTGCCTCCGGCGGATTTGTGACTCTCTGGCTGCTGCAGCGTCAATTTCCGCAAAAAGAATACTTTACCACGCCGGAAGTCATTCACTTGGGATTGCTCACCGGGCTCGTCGGTGCCTTTTTGTCCTTTGTGTTTCAATACATTGTTTTTCTGTGGATTGGCAATTGGCAGGTGCAATGGCTATTAAACGCCATGAACAACATGCCTGAATTGCCTCCCATGTGGGAAAATTTGTACGAAGAATTACAACGTCCCGAATATCAAAACTTTGCCGGGTTGGCGATTTTAATCCGAAATTTGATCATCTTTCCTATCTTTACGTTTTTCGGGGCTTTGATTATGAATAAAATCCTGCTGCGGAAGCATTTTAAAAATTACGGAGAATGACGAAAGCGCTGGCCGAAATCTTTTTTGAGAACGATTAAAAAAATCGGTAACCTGCATCTTTCCGGGCCATTTTTCTGCCGATCGTCAAAGTCATGTTATCGTTGAGAATTGCAACGAATCTTCATTGTTTCAAACCCGATAATAATTTTGCATCATTTTGCATATTTATTTAAACTACACTCCCGAAAAATAAATCTAAAAACGGTAATCAAGGCATGCTCGAAGCACAACAATCGGCCAAACTCATTTTAGAAGACGGCAGTATTTATTACGGCCTTTCTTTCGGCTATCCGCAATCCGTCGCCGGAGAAATCGTGTTCAATACCGGAATGACGGGCTATCCGGAATCGTTAAGCGATCCTTCCTATTACGGACAAATTTTGGTACTCACATTTCCGTTAATCGGGAATTACGGCATGCCGCCTTCCGAGAGCCGCCAGGATTTGTTCCGCTGGTACGAAGCGCCGCGCGGCATGATTCGCGCTCTGGTGGTGGACGATTACTCCCACGATTATTCGCATTGGCAGGCCCGGACCAGCCTGGCCCAGTGGTTGTACAACCAAAAAATTCCGGCCATTTCCGGTATCGACACCCGTGCGCTGACCAAACGTATCCGTGAAAAAGGAGTCATGCTGGCCAAGTTGGTTATCGGAGACGATCGGGAGCTGGAATTTTACGATCCGAATCGTGAAAATTTGGTGGCCAAAGTGAGTATCGAAAAACCGCGTTTGTTGGGCAAGGGCAAAAAGCGCATCGTTTTGGTGGATTGCGGTTGTAAGCACAGTATTTTGGACGAATTGTTAAAGCGGGATGTGGAAATTTTGCGCGTCCCCTGGGATTATCCCGTGGAAGAAGAAAAGGCGGACGGAGTGCTTATTTCCAGTGGGCCGGGCGATCCGGCTTTGTGCCGCGAAACGATTGAGCATACGCAAAACGTGCTCAATAAAGGAACGCCTACCTTTGGCATTTGTCTGGGGCATCAAATTATGGCTTTGGCTATTGGCGCCAGGACTTACAAAATGAAATACGGGCATCGCGGTCAAAATCAACCGGTTGTCGATCGCCAAACCGGCAAAGCGTACATCACCTCGCAAAATCACGGCTACGCAGTCGATGAAACGACGATTGATCACGATTGGCGTCCTTTTTTCAGTAATATTAATGACCACAGCAGTGAAGGGTTGATTCACAATTCGGGAAAATTTCTAAGTACGCAATTCCATCCCGAAGCCTCTCCGGGCCCCACGGACACGCGTTTTCTTTTCGATCGTTTTGTAGATTTATTGGATTAAACACGAGTTAAATCAAAATACGTTTTTAATGGACCGCAAACTCGGGACTGCCCGATATGTAAAACAAGGAGTCCGTTTATTCGTGGAAAAAAATTCCGTAAAAAAAGTTCTTATTTTAGGATCGGCCGCCTTGAAAATAGGCGAAGCGGGAGAATTTGATTATTCAGGGAGTCAGGCTATTAAAGCTCTCAAGGAAGAGGGCGTTTTTACCGTTTTGGTCAATCCCAACATCGCCACCATCCAAACCTCGGATCATCTGGCGGATCGGGTTTATTTTTTACCCGTAACGGTTGAGTTTGTGGCTCAGGTCATCGAAAAGGAACGCCCGCAGGGAATTTTGCTCAGCTTTGGCGGCCAAACCGCTTTGAATACTGGTTTGCAGTTGTATCATCAGGGTATTCTGGACAAGTACGACGTACAGGTGCTGGGTACACCGCCGCAAACGATTATCGACACGGAAGACCGCGAACAATTTATTAAGCGCTTAAATGAAATCGGGGTTCAAACGGCGCGCAGTGCCGTAGCCACCACGGTGGACGAAGCTTTGAAAGTGGCCGGAGAGATCGGCTATCCCGTAATGGTGCGTGTTGCTTACGCTCTGGGCGGGCTGGGCTCCGGAACGTGTGCCACGCCCGAGGAATTGCGCGAGAAGGCCGCCAAAGCGTTAACCTATGCCCCCCAAATCTTGATCGAAGAATATCTGCACGGATGGAAGGAAATCGAATACGAAGTGGTTCGTGACCGGGATGACAACTGCATTACCGTTTGCAATATGGAAAACTTCGATCCCATGGGCATTCACACCGGGGAAAGCATTGTGGTAGCGCCCAGCCAAACCTTAAACAACGAAGAATACCATCGTTTGCGCGCCATTGCGATCAAAGTGGTGCGCCATTTAAAGATTGTGGGGGAATGCAATATTCAATACGCTTTGAACCCGGAAACTTCGGATTACCGTGTCATCGAAGTTAACGCACGCTTATCACGCAGTTCGGCTTTGGCTTCCAAGGCCACAGGCTACCCGCTGGCTTTTGTGGCAGCCAAATTGGCTTTGGGCTATCGCCTGCCGGAATTGAAAAATAGCGTTACCAAAACCACCTCGGCTTTTTTTGAACCGGCATTGGATTATGTGGTGGTTAAAATTCCCCGCTGGGATTTGAAAAAATTCCGCCTGGTGTCGCGTAAAATCGGCTCCGGCATGAAGTCCGTGGGCGAAATTATGGCCATCGGACGTCATTTTGAAGAGGCGCTGCAAAAAGGTTTGCGCATGTTGGAGATCGGTGCATTGGGCCTGGTAGGGAACGAAAATTTCAAGTTTGCCGATTTAACCGAAGAGTTGCGTGCGCCAACCGAAGAGCGCATTTTCGCCATCATGCAGGCCTTTGCCCAGGGCTTTACGGTCGATGAAATTCACGAGCTTTCACGCATCGATCGCTGGTTTTTATTTAAGTTGCAAAAAGTGGCTCAAATCAGTCACGATTTGTCTTTGTTCTCGGAATCGCGTCCGCCGGCCAACTTGCTGCGTCAGGCCAAACAAGCCGGTTTTGCCGATTTGCAAATTGCCCGTTTGTGCAAAACATCGGAAGAGCAGGTACGTAATTGGCGTTTAACCGACGGATTGGTCCCTTTTATCCGCCAAATCGATACCATGGCCGGAGAATATCCGGCACAGACCAATTATTTGTATTTAAGTTACAACGGGTTGGAAGACGATATTAAAGCCAACGGGAAAAAAGGCGTTCTTATTTTAGGCTCCGGTTCCTACCGCATCGGCAGCTCGGTGGAATTCGATTGGTGTGCGGTGAATGCGGCTATGACCATCCAAAAATTGGGGTACCAAACGGTCATGCTCAACTACAATCCCGAAACCGTCAGCACCGATTACGACCAATCGGATATGCTGATTTTCGATGAGATTTCTCTGGAAACCATCATTGAGATTTTTCGCAAATTGCATCTGAGCGGAACCATCATTTCCGTGGGCGGGCAAATCCCCAACAATTTGGCTCTTGCGCTGGAAAAAGCGGGCATTCCCGTTTTAGGCACGGCTGCCGGAGATATCGATCGGGCGGAAAACCGCCACAAATTTTCCGCTTTGCTGGATCGCCTGGGAATCGATCAACCTCTATGGCGTGAACTGACCTCCATGGAAGAAGCCCTTTCTTTCGCCCATCAGGTGGGCTATCCTGTTTTGGTACGGCCTTCCTACGTGTTAAGCGGTGCGGCAATGGCCGTGGCTTCCAATGATTCCGAACTGACGGCCTATTTGGAAAAGGCCGTGAATCTTTCGCCTCAATATCCAACGGTGATCAGTAAGTTTTTACTCAATGCCAAGGAAATCGAGATTGACGCCGTGGCCCGTGAGGGGAAGATGTTGGCTTATGCTATTTCGGAGCATGTGGAAAATGCCGGGGTGCATTCGGGTGACGCTACTTTGGTTTTTCCTCCGCAACGGTTGTATTTGGAAACCATTCGTCGCACGCGCCAAATTGCCGCCCAAATCGCCGAGGCCTTGCACATTCACGGCCCGTTCAATATCCAATTTATTGCCAAAGGAAACGAAGTTAAAGTCATTGAATGTAATTTGCGTGCTTCGCGCAGTTTCCCCTTTGTGTCCAAAATTCTGAAATACAATTTAATCGATTTGGCCACGCGGGTGATGCTCGATGCGCCCGTGGAACCGCCGGATCGTTCCCTGTTCGAATTAAATTACGTGGGTGTCAAGGCCCCGCAATTTTCCTTTACCCGTCTGGAAGGTGCCGATCCCGCCTTAGGGGTGGAAATGACTTCGACTGGTGAAGTGGCCTGTTTGGGAGATGATTTTCACGAGGCATTCTTAAAAGCCCTGCAGGCGGTCGGTTTTCGTTTTCCCTTTAAAAATGTGTTGCTTTCGACTGGTACGATCGAATCGAAAGCGGAATTGCTGGAACCCATTCGCCAATTGCAAGATCGTGGTGTCAAACTTTATGCCACAGGGGGTACGGCTAAATTCTTACGCCAAAACGGAATATCGGTAACGCGCCTGCATTGGCCTTTGGATCAGAAAAAACCCAATGCCCTCGATTACATTAAAAATGGCAAAATCGATCTGGTCATTAATATTCCCAAAAATTTTCAAAAAGAAGAATTAACCAATGGTTATTTGATTCGCCGTGCTGCGGTCGATTTTAATATCATGCTGATTACCAATCGCCAAATTGCCATGCGGCTTATCGAAGCCGTAACCCAGAATGCTCAGGATCATTTGCAAATAAAAAGCTGGAATGAGTACAATTAGTACGCACTTCAGGAATTGGGTTAATAGTTAACGGTTGAATCGTTGAATGGTTAAATGGGCTTTGCTCTGTGGTTGGTCGGCTGTTAAAAGCCACAAATGCACAAAGGATCTGTCTGAAGAGGTAAATGGTTGAATCGTTGAATGGTTAAATGGGCCCTGCTTTGTGGCTAGTCGCCCGGGAATGGCCACCAATGTCGGTAATTCCCGCAAATCCTGAGTGCAAGATTATGCAGTGGCATCCCGCACTGCGAAATTCGCAGGGGGG
>CAZHIZ010000146.1:0-8835 GCA_964532875.1 uncultured Caldithrix sp.
CATCTGAATTACCAATCTACCCTTTCAGCCGTCCCTACGGGACGGGATTATTTTCCGGCTTCCGTTTTTCCCGCCGATGAATCGGCGGGCTATTTTCACCTCGTCCCTGACGAGACGGGGAATATTGTGTAATCCGGTTAACCGATTTCAGATTTTTCTCTGTTGCTGCCATCCGGTTGCCGAGTGCCCCCGCTGGAAGCGGGGGTGTATCGAGGCAACAGGGCTCGGTTCTCTCGATACGCTCTCCGGCTCAGACGGAGGGCACTCGAGAATCGGTTGGTGCTCTTCTTCCCAATGCATCGAAGATTCGGCTACTGACGAACCAGTTCCTAATTCCCGGTTCCCAGTTCCTAATTCCCAATTACCCTTCACCCTTGACTCTTAATCATTAATAAGGAAAGCCACCGCCGGACAAGTTCAACCCAAAACTGGGAGCCTGTTCTTTGGATAGGTTCCGACTCCGTTGGAAGAGCACTTGAAACCGATAACGGACTTTTTAGCCATTGAACCCCGTCCCTTCGTTTTTAACTTCATATCCAATCTTAGAAGGATTATTGTGCGCTAAGAAACATTTTTCTCATAATTAACAGAAAATTGTTAAAATGCTTGGCTTGCTTTTGTTTTTTACCTTAAATTGTACTGTTCGATACCTGGCAAGGGAGAGGGATGACAATCCCCTCCTTCATCAAAGTAAAAAAATACGGAAAGCATCATGAAGCAAATTATTATCCTCATCGTTCTTTTCTTCTTATTTTCGGGAATAAAAATTCTTCCGGCACAACAAACGCCTTTTACCTACAGCAAAGTGGAAATTACTATTCCTAACCGGGTGGCCATGCGCAATTTGGCCCACAAAGGCCTTATTTTTGATCATGTGCAAGTGATACGCAAGCAGGCCCCGTCATTTACCTTACGCACCATTGTCAATAACATGGAATTGGATATTTTAAAACAGAGCGGCCTTTCTTATTCCGTGCTGGTGCCCGATGTCATTAAAGATTACCAACAGCGGCAGGCCCTACGAAGTCCTATTCCGCCTACACGTTCCGATACCCCGGCGGGATTCGAACTGGGCAGCATGGGGGGTTACTACACCTTTGACGAAGTGGTAACCGAATTGGATTCCATGCATTTGAATCATCCGGATTTGGCCGCCGCTAAGCAATCCATCGGCCTTTCAATAGAGAACAGAGATTTGTGGATGACTAAAATCTCGCATAATGTCAGTCAGGACGAAGAAGAACCCGAAGTATTTTACACGGCTTTGCACCATGCCCGGGAGCCGGCCGGGATGATGGCATTAATGTATTTTATGGATTATTTACTGGACCGATACGGCAGCGACGATGAAGTAACCTATTTATTGGATCACCGCGCGCTGTTTTTTGTACCGGTTGTTAATCCCGACGGGTATGTTTACAATCAACAGGAATATCCGGATGGCGGCGGCCAATGGCGCAAAAATCGTCGGGACAACGGCAACGGGTGGTACGGTGTGGATCTTAATCGTAATTACGGATATGAATGGGGCTACGATGACGAGGGCTCCAGTCCCTATCCTTTCAGCGATACTTATCGCGGCACAGGACCTTTTTCTGAACCGGAGACTCAGGCCATCCGCGATTTTGTTCAAAGCCGACATTTTACAATGGCCCTGAATTATCATACTTATTCCGATTTACTGATTTATCCCTGGGGATATGTCAATGCCCTGACCCCGGATTCCGAAACGTACAAAATATACGCAACTCTGTTAACCGCGGAAAATCGCTACAATTTCGGCACGGGCGAAGAAACCGTCCATTATACGGTCAACGGAAATTCCGACGACTGGTTGTACGGTGAACAAACGAGCAAAAACAAGGTATTTGCGTTAACGCCTGAAGTCGGCACGAGCGATGACGGTTTTTGGCCCGATCCCGATCGCATTGTACCTTTGTGCAAAGAAAATTTAAGGGCGAATT
Source organism: uncultured Caldithrix sp. (assembly GCA_964532875.1). Lineage (GTDB taxonomy): Bacteria > Calditrichota > Calditrichia > Calditrichales > Calditrichaceae > Caldithrix. The sequence goes on from CAZHIZ010000146.1 coordinate 1,965, forward strand.
TGGATTTCGCCTGGTTGGCGGGCGGACGCTTACAATTTCAAAACTATCGAATTATTGCGGATGATAATCAAAACGGTTTTGCGGATGCGGGTGAAACGGTTCAACTTGTCTGCCGGCTTAAAAATATCGGTCGGGGGGCGGCACCGAATATATCCATCTCCCTTTTAAGCGACGATCCGTATGTGCAAAGTGATGAATCGACTAATACAATCCATTATGATTCCGTAAGTTCGCAGAAAACCTTAGTCGATACTTTTACAGTTCAAGTACAAAGCGATGCAAGCCAGGGACATGCCGCTCTTCTTTATGTACGCATCGACCAGGACGGGTATGCCTATCGGGATACTCTCCGGGGATTTGTTTTGGGTACGCCCTCAGTTCTGTTTTGGGACAATGCCGAAAACGGGACGAGCCAATGGAATACCGGTCAGGGTTGGGATACGGTTGCGACGGATACGGGACATTGTTTCACGGACAGTCCGCACGGACAATATGCTGACAACGCAGACAATGCCCTTACGTTAAACTCCTCTTTGTCCCTGCCCAGCGATCGTGCACTCTATCTGACCTATCGGGTACACTGGGATATTGAACGTCCTTTTGATTTTGGCACGGTGGAAATTTCTACCGACGGGAGCAGTTGGCAGACTTTGCAAAGCAAAAGCATGGTCTCCGCTTCCGGCAAGGGTGAGCAACAAAACGGCACATTCGGTTATGACGGGTTTAGCGATTATTGGCATAACGAATGGATTGATCTTTCGGATTTTCAAGGAGAAAGTAACGTGCGCTTTCGCTTTCGTCTGCAAAGCGACGGCGGCACTCGACGGGACGGGCTGTACGTCGATGATATTCGGGTATTGGCCTACACCGGCCCTTCGGCCATCGCGGCTTCGGGTCCATTATTACCCAAAAAAATAACACTATTGCCTAATTATCCCAACCCGTTCAATATGCACACCACGGTTCGTTTCTTTTTACCGCAAGCGCAAGCCACGCGTTTACAAATCGTTGATGTAAACGGACGTCTGATTCGCACCCTTAAAAATCGCATTTTGCACGCGGGATGGCATCGTTCAAGCTGGGACGGGAAAAATAATCACGGACATTCGGTGCACAGCGGCATTTATTTTTTAAGTTTGAAAGCGGGAGAGCAAACGGTTACGCGCAAAATCGTGCTTTTAAAATAAAGCGTGTTATTTGACGATTGTATTTGCAAATACAAAGCCCGCTTTCTGTTACCGAATAGCGGGCTTTTTTTATTTATTGTCTTCCTTAGCCGTTACGGTGGCCAGGGAAATATGCTTCGGAAAATTATTTACCCTGAGCCGGAAATACGTATTTGGTACAGGGCTTAACGCTAAACAAATGAGCCGGTGTTTTCAGAACAATTTTCTTTACCATATTTTGAAATACGGCACCCATCTTTTTTATCTCTTTAATGCTGGCCTGTCCCCTGGCGAATTTCGCTTTGTAGGCATGAATGGCTTTAATCGTTTTCGGATTCATGAGTTTCGATTTGTTAAAAACGGCTTTAACCATTCTGCCGTTATCTTTGCGTTTGAAAATCAAAACGAGTTTGCCCGGTTTTTGCGGCTTTAATTTCGGATCGATGACCAAATCGGGATGCTTGCTCAAAAGATTCATGGGCAGAATGCCGCAAATGTAAGCGGCCACATTGGCCAAATCATTATCCGGCATGGTGGCAATACGAATTTGACCGCGCTGGGGCAGGTCATCGCCGTACAAAGCCTCCAGGGCCATCTTGGTTAGCACAAATCCGGAAGCCGCTCCGGGGCAAACATGACCGGTAAACAGGCCCACGTCCTTCAAGCCGATACGCAGAGGCTGGCCCGGGACAAGAGAGCCCACTTGAACCGCATCCGCATCATAAATATCGATGTAGCCGGCCTGGTCGTAAAAATCGGGTAGCCAATTGGTCTGGGCAAAAGTCAGGCTTGCTGTTAGTAAAATCGTAAAAAGTACAAAAACAATGTTCTGAGAACGACCTTGCATGGCAAAATCCTTTCTTTTTAAATTTACAATATATTTGCTGATTTCAGTTCAATTGGAACGCTTCTGTGCTGCCCGGAAAACCGTATCGTTTTATTTCCGGATAACTTTCATTGACAATAAACACGCCTTTTCGAAATCGTTCTTTGGTTTCAATGCTTTTAAATTCGCACAAAAAGTTAAGACTTAATTCGTTTTCAATCAAAAAATAAATGCCAGTTACTCATATCATACGATTCCCAACTTGAAATGAAAGCCTCGATTTGTTAAACTAATATAACAAACACAAGGATCGTAAATACGTCTGGGTGAATATGTTGAATCGTAATAATTTAAGTTTCTTTTTCATTCTTTTATTTTCCGCAAGCCTCTTTGCCCAAATCGGCGGACTTTCCGCCTCTAAATTGGCAGCCCTTAACACGGAAACCGTGCCCCAATTTACCATTGAGTTCGAACCGTCTTTCAATTTTGGGTATGCTAAAAACCGATGGAATATATACGGACACGTAGAACCGATGTTCAAAAAAAATGACAGTCTGGAAACGCATTCGGAAATGGATTTTCGTTTTACATACGGAATCACTTCCAAATGGGAAATGGGGTTTTCGCTGCCGAGCGATGCTTCATATTTGAGTTTCGGCAGTAAATTTCGCTTTTGGGAGATGAAAAACATTTCTTTGGCCCTGTTAAACGGTTTCAATTTACTGCTTGGAAACCATCGCTATTGTACCAAGTATGCGCAAAATAATTCCACATCCTATGCCATAAATCCTCTTTTGGGATTGGCAATCAGCTACCGATTCAGCCGCCGTTTTTCGGTGGATATCAATCCTGTATTTCAGAGCCATTTTGACCCCAATGCAGCACATTTTGGTCGTCATCTTGATTCTTTTATAAATGCGGACTTTGGTTATTATTTATGGCCGAAATTTCAGACCATACTGGGAATTTATTATTTTACCATGAACACGCCTTCGCGGAGTCATAAACAAAAACTCTCACTCAATCCCGGATTTACTCTGGAAAAAGCCAAGCATTTTATTCTCGTTTTAAATTTTCCCGTGGATATTTGGGGAATAAATAGCGACCGACAGGCTGGGTGCGGATTTGCCCTGACAATCTGGATCAATTAGTAGACAGTCAAAGAAAATACGGTACAGTAACACCGAAGCAAGGTTTTAAAAGCAAGCGAAAAACTGCAATGGAAGCCGCTTTTCTTCCATGAGTCACTTAATGCTTAAGCAAACACAGCAAATGACGATACACGCTCTCCGCTAAGGACTGCAAATGATACCCGCCTTCCAAAAAGGAGATGACCCTGCCCTGAGCGTAGCGGTGGGCAAATTGAGCCACGAGTTCGGTCATCTTGTAAAAACCGGCTGTGGTTACCTGCATACCGCCCAGCGGATCGTTCTGATGTGCATCGAATCCGGCGGAAATAAGTACCAGCTCCGGCTGAAATTTTTGCGCGATTTCCTGCAAAGCGTCCGCCAGCAGTTGCACATATTGAGCGTCTCCCTGTCCGTAAGGCAAAGGAATATTCTTTGTAAAGCCCAATCCGGTTCCACGTCCGGTTTCCGTCTTTAAGCCGGTCATAGGGAACAGGGGATATTGGTGCAAACTAAGGTAAAACACCCTCTCGTCTTCGTAAAAAGCGTTTTGAGTGCCGTTCCCGTGATGCACATCCCAATCGATGATCAATATTTTACGCACATAATTTTGTAACAAGGCATAGCGGGCGGCGATGGCAATGTTGTTAAAAACACAAAAGCCCATGGCCTTATCGTATTCGGCATGGTGTCCGGGGGGCCGAAGGGCGGCAAACACTTTGTCGAAGTTTTTCCGGAATACGGCATCGACGGCCGCCTGACCCGCCCCGGCAGCTAACAGGGCCGCCTGCACCGAATAGGCATTGAGCACCGTATCGCCTCCGTCCAAAACGATACCCTCTTTTCCTTCCTGACTTAAAATAAAATCGATGTAGTCGCTACTGTGGTTCAATTGCAGCAGGTGCCTGTCGATGGGCTCGGGCTCCAATCGACTGATGCGCGGCCAAAAGCCTTTGCGTTGAAGATAGGCGTTGATCGCCGTTAAACGTTCGGGCCGTTCGGGGTGCCCTCTTCCCGGATCGTGCTTTTCGAACAAAGGATGGTAGAGATATGCGAGGCGGCCCATGGTTACAACTTTTTAAAATAGATTTTAAAAGTAGTTCCTTTGCCGGGTGTCGATTCCACCTCAATGCGGCCTTTGTGTTGATCTACGAGATTTTTAACGATGGCCAGGCCCAAACCAGTGCCTTCTTTTTTACCGCTGGTCACAAATGATTCGAACAGACGGTTTTTAATGTTTTCCGGAATGCCTTTTCCCGTGTCCTGCAATTGAAATTCCACTTCGTCACCCACGTTTTTGGCAATGATGGAAAACGTACCGCCTTTTTCCATGGCTTCCAGGGCATTTTTCATGATGTTCATGAAAATGCGCATCACTTTGTCCGGATCCACATAAATCATGCTGGGCGCTTCATTGACGATGTTCAGGGTAAAACCCCGAGTGCGAATTTCGTTTTCGAATGTCTTCTTGAACCGATCGAGAATTTTATTAACAGGTGTTTTTACCGGTAGAATATTGGTCTTGCCCTTGGCAAAATCCAGTACATCATGGGCCATGTTATTCAGGATTTGAATCTGTTGATTGATAATATCGGTAAACTCTTTACGCATGGCCGGGTCATTCTCTTCGGCCAGTAAATCGACAAAGCCGTAAATGTTGTTAATGGGCGTGCGTAAATCGTGCACAATCGTGCTAAGCATATTACCGATTGCCGCCAAACGCTCGGCCTTAACCTTTTCTTCCCGCAGTCGCCGCGCTTCGATCATGCGCGAGAGCTGGCGGCTTACCGAAGCCATAATGCGCTCGTCTTCTTTGCGGAAGATTTCGGTTGGCAATTTTTTGTTAAATAACTGAATGATGCCCACCGGCTTGCCGTTGATTTGCAGCGGAGCGCATAACATGCGCCGGATTTCAAAAGTTAAGCCGCGCGGTTGATTTTGCAGATAAAGAGGGTCGTGCGGAGCGCTGTTAGTGACGTAAATTTTACCGCTTTTTAACACATGCCCTTCAATTCCAATATCCGCCGCCAGATCCAATTTTTTGATTTCCGATTGAGGAATGTTGTAAGCATAAAACGGGAAAAACTTTTGTGCTTCCCGATCAAAAAAAGCGATCAAACCGGCCTCGGCCTGAAACGTCTGCGCCAGTTTTTTAATTAATCGTTTGTACAAAGTTTCTTCTTGTTCCGTGTACGAGGCATCCTGCTCGATATCGTACAACAAGTTCAGCTCTTTGATTTTCTTTTCCAGATCGTCGTACAACTGGGAATTGGCCAACGAAATGGCAATTTGGGAGGCCAAACTGGCCATGAGTTCTTCGTCTTCCCGCGTAAAAATGCCATCGATTTTATTTAAGGCCTGGATGACGGCTAAAATTTTGGGGCGCGCTTTTTGCGTGCGTACCGGTTCAAAGATGGGCATGCACAAAACGCTACGCGTGCGATAGCCGGTTTTTTTGTCGGTAGAGGGATCAAACCGAGGATCCGAATAGGCATCTTTGATATTGACCGTTTCGCCTGTTTTGGCCACATGCCCGGCAATGCCTTTACCAATGGGCAAGCGGATCTCATTCACTTCAGCCTTCTGGGCAATTTTAGACCACAACTCGCCCCGTTCATGATCGACCACATAAAACGTACTGCGCTCTGCACCGATTAAACGGGTAACCTCGTCCATGATCAAAGGTAAAAGGCGATCGATCTTCAGTTCGGAACTTAAGGCCTTGCCGATTTCGTGGATGGAAGAAATGGTTAATTGCTTGTGTTGCAATTCCTTTTCCAAAAGGGCAACGCGTTCTTTTAAGATATCAAATTCTCGGCGCACCATAAACACTCATTGTTTTGTTTTGTAATCTAAAAGGTCGAAGCTTTTAACGGAATCTTGAGAATTAAGTCCGATCCGCCTCATCATACCGGCCGTTGAAACATAAAAAAGGCAGTCGATCCACATCCAACGGGCTAAAAGGAAGGTCGTTCTCGATTAAATGAAAAAGAACCGCCGAAGCGGTTCTTAATAAAAAATCAATCTCTCAAAGCGGCAAGGGCCCGATCAACGGTTTCGTACGTTTCGAAAACCTTGATCAACTGAGTAATCATGAGCAAACTGTTGACTTTTTCGGAAACACGGGCCAAAACCAGTTTGCCTCCCGCATTGGATAGTGTCGTCATGCAAGCCATTAAAACACCCATGCCGGAGCTATTAATCCATTTGACATCGCCTAAATCGATTACGACCTTTTTAATGCCGTCTTGCAAAAGACCTTTGACATGGTCGTGTAAAGCCATGGTTTCGGGTCCGCCCATCATTTTACCGGAAACTTCCAGAACGGCGGTGTGGTCTACAATTTTTTCCTTGATTTTCATAGATTGGTCCCCTTGTTTAAAACCGGAAATTCATAATCTTTTAATTAAAAATAATGATTTACACTTATTGAGTCAACTTAATCTAATAAACGGCCTGTTCTTGAGCAAAGTTAAGTGTTAGGAGAAAATTGTAAATCGAAATTTGTTACGGTTGGATTTTTAATCTGTCATCTGCAATTGAAGCAGCGCGACATTTTCTATTTTGTAAACCCTACCAACTCGACGCCCCGCGTCTCGGGCACCTTACATCATAGGGAAGATTTTGTCAGACGTAAACGCTTGCCCGTTCCTGCCGTTAACCGCGATGGTTGACCGCACACCTATTTCCCTATTCAACCTTTCAACCGTTTTCTATTAAACCAACCCGTCAGGCCAGATTCTCGCGCTGAT
>CAZHIZ010000147.1:0-8765 GCA_964532875.1 uncultured Caldithrix sp.
AGAAACGTCACCCATCGGTTCTCGAGTGGTCTCTGCCTGAGCCGGATAGCGTATCGAGAGAACCGCGCCCCCGCTGCAAGCGGGACCACTCTGCAACCGGTTTTCTCCAATGGTAGAAAAAACTAAAAACGTATTCGGCGGCTGCCGGATCTTCGACCCGTCAAAGGCCGGATTTTCAACCCAATGGTAGCAAGAGCACAGTCCGGTTCTCGAGTGCTTCGCCGCAGGCGGAGCGTATCGAGAGAACCGTGCTCTTGCACAATACCGAGCCACCTGCCTGCGAAATCCGCAAGAAGGGCTTGGTGTTCTTCCCGACTCGGCCTGTCATTCGCAGAATCCCTTGCAAACTTTTGGGCTTACATTTCTGAATAACAAGGGGATTTCTCGTCGTCCCGATTCTCTGGTCTCCTCGAAATGACACATTGATTTGCAGGAAATAGCCCCTCGCGCAGATTCCGCGCATGCACGCAGAGTAAATCAATACCCGGGTTGTCCCAGTTCCCAGTTCCCAATTCCCAATTCCGAATTCCTAATTCCTAATCCCCATTCAACGATTCAACCGTTCAATCATTCAGCCATTTCTCATTCCCATTTGCCTCTTTCATCTTAATCTCGCAAAACAAAAAGCAAGATTTGCAAAAAAATGAATATTATTTAAGAACTTTGTGAACTCTTTGTTAGAAACGGCCTCTATCTTGTTTACGAAATCACAATAACATGTACCAAAAGGAGGTCATTATGAAGTACTTCATCCGTTTATTTTCATTGTTAGCCATTGGCGCATTATTCTTTGCGTGCAACCAGCAACAAGGCAATTCACCGGCTGCACCGGAGATTGACAATAGTTTGCAATCCAGACGTTCCGGTGCCGCCGCGTTCGCTAACCGCGAGTTTCAGTTTGACATTACTATCGAAAATCTCACTCCGGCTACCGGCCCGGGTGCCAGCCAGCCTTTTTCCCCTCCGATTGTAGCCACTCATGCCTTGCGTTATCATATTTTTAAGGTCGGTACCTACGCGTCCGATGAGTTGGCTCAGGTGGCTCAGGATGCCGTTAGTGCTCCTATGATTGAGATGCTGAACGAATCAAAGCGTGTTTATGACGTTGCTCAGGGTGACGGGGTGATCTTACCCGGAAAATCGACCACGATTCGCATCAAGGCAAAGCCTGGTTACCGATTTTTGTCTTTGGTAAGCATGCTGGTTAATACCAACGATGCTTTTGCCGGAGCAGATGCCATCCGTTTGCCGGGCCTCGGTGGTTCCAAAGTCGTTTATCTGCATGCCTATGATGCGGGTACGGAGAAAAATACCGAATTAGCCAGCGATATCCCAGGCCCTTGCTGCGGTTCGCCTTTCCACGGAACACCCACGCATCAACGCATTCGCTTACACAAAGGTATTATGGGCATCGGTGATCTCGAGCCGGATATGTACGGCTGGGATGACCCGGTTGCCAAACTGACCATTACCCTTGTCGAAGAATAATTTACCAAAAAAATGCAACAAACGGTTCGCTCCACAGGGGCGAATCGTTTGTTTTAACAGGATAAATCATGGAATAATTACGGGTTGTTTCGACGTTCGTATGAATACGACGGGAAAATGGCAAACTTGCCGCAGTTTTTTTAAACGCAATCACAAAGTAAGGGAAAATGATGCCTGATACGGACAAAATTTTGGTCGTGGAAGATGATCGTAAAATAGTCGATTTGCTTGCTATCCATTTAAATGATTTGGGCTTTGTGGTAGACAAAGCCTACACGGGGTCATGCGGACTGGAAAAAGCCCTTTCCAAAACCTATCGATTAATTATTCTCGATTTAATGTTGCCGGAAATTGACGGTCTTGAAATTTGCAAACGCATTCGTTCGGAGAACAAGTACACACCTATTTTAATGCTTACCGCACGTTCCGAAGAAATCGATAAAGTGCTTGGATTGGAAATCGGGGCGGATGACTATATTACCAAGCCTTTTGGCATTCGGGAGTTCATTGCTCGTGTAAAGGTCATTATGCGCAGAATCGAATTGGAAAAAGAAAAAAATGCCCATGATGAAAATCAGGCAATTATTGAATCCGGACCGTTAACGATCGATATTGAAAGACATAAAGTTATTGTGGACGGAAATTCAATAGAACTGACGGCCAAAGAATTTGATTTATTGGTTCTGTTTGCCCGTCACCCGGGCCGAATTTACAGCCGTGAAAAATTGCTGGAATTAGTTTGGGGGTATAATTACGACGGATACGAACACACGGTAAATTCACATATTAATCGCTTGCGTAACAAAATTGAAAAAGATCCGACCAATCCGATATTCATTAAAACTCTCTGGGGCGTTGGCTATCGGTTTCAAATTCCTGAGGAAATAAACGTATGAAAAAATTATTGCAGACCTTTTACGGTCGATTATCTTTGATTTTCTTACTGTTGTTGATGGTGCTGGGAGCCATGCAAATCCTTTTCACCGCGCACACCTGGAGCAATTATTATCGGGAAGCCGATCAACGGCTAAATCTGAATTTAGCGGCCGATATGGCTAAGGAAATCGAACCGTTGCTGCCGGATAGTGCCGCTATCGCCAATATTGGGAGCACCATTCATTACATCATGGTTTTAAATCCCAAAATAGAAATTTACGTCTTGAACGACAAAGGCAAAATTCTGGCCTTTTTTGCCGATCCGGGTAAAAAAGTTAAAACGCAATATGTCAATTTGGAACCACTGCAAACGTTTCTTGGCGGGCATTTTAGCATTCCGATTTTAGGCGATGACCCGCGTCATCCGGGCGAAGTAAAGCCGTTTTCTGCAGCCACCTTGAAAATCGGTAAAAAGTTGAACGGATACCTTTATGTTATTCTCGGGGGCGAACAATACGATTCCGCCTTCGATACCGTACGCAATAGTTACATTACTAAAACATTAGCCGGCGGTTTATTGGTTACGCTTATTTTTACGGGACTTGTCGGATTAGTTTTGTTCTTTTGGTTAACGCGTCCTTTGCGAGAAATAAAAGAAGCGGTGCAAAAATTCGAACAAGGGCAATACCAACAAAGGGTAACGGTTAAAAGCAAAGACGAAATAGGGGAGTTAGGAAAGTCGTTTAACTCCATGGCTCAAACCATTGTTTCCAATATGGAACAACTGAAAGAAGCCGACCAGCAACGGAGACAATTGGTGGCCAACATTTCACATGATTTGCGTACACCGCTGGCCTCCATTTGCGGTTATTCGGAAACCATTCAAATTAAAGATACTACCTTGACTAAAGAAGAACGTAAAAAATATTTGCAGATAATTCACGACACGGCTTCCAAAATGGAAGAACTGGTAGAGCAGCTTTTTGATCTTTCCAAATTGGATGCGCGGCAGGTAAAACCGCAAATGGAGCCTTTCTCGGTAAAAGATCTGATTTATGACGTCATTATGAAATTCAAACCGCGGGCAGATAAATCCAAGATTAAAATGGAAATCGATGTCCCTGATGGATTGCCGCAGGTTTACGCCGATATCGGTTTGATCGAACGCGTTCTTTCCAATTTGGTGGATAATGCCCTGCGCTACACCCCTCCTGGTGGAACGGTCACCATTGGCGCTATCCAAAAGAAAAATAACATCGAGATAAAAGTTAGTGATACCGGAACCGGAATTTCGCAAAAAGATATTCCCCATATTTTTGACCGATTCTTTCGCATCGAAAAAAGTCGGGGTACAATCACCGGCGGTACGGGATTGGGTCTGGCCATTGTTAAAAAGATTTTAGAAATACACAATTCTTCTATCTTGGTCAACAGCGCCGTAAATTCCGGTAGTACTTTTTTATTTAACTTAGCGGTTTGGGCTCAAAAAGCTTAAGAAGCATCGATGGTATGTCGCAAGGTGTGTAAATAAGTATAGCCTATTTCTTGTAAAGCTCCCTATTGGCTGGTCAAAGCTATTTTTCGGAAGAAAGGCGAAAGCGCCTTGCGGAAAAGCCCGAATCTTAAAGGTACTTTTTAGGAGAAGGATGAATAAAGCCCATGGCAAACCTATCGTTCCATTTAATTTCAAACAAACGTCAGAATAAAACTCAAGGCAATTAAAATTAAAAATCCGCTTACAATTTGGCTTCTGAGTTTCTTATTACCTAATATCAGCGCATAAATCATTTTAATTAAATTATTACTTGCCGTTGCCAAAATGGTCGAACTTACAATCAACGAAGTGGTAATGTGTGCATTCACCGTTTGAAATAAATTTAGAATATACGGATCAATATCCGTTACACCCACAATAAGAGATAAAATGTTCACCCCTTCTCGTCCCAGATGGCTTATAACATAATTGGTTAATATGGCAAAAAAAGCGAAAAGAATACCGAAGATAAGGGCGGTTTTAAATTCCAGAGGATTCTTATCGACTTTTATATTTACTTCTTTTTGATCATGTTCTTTATTTTTTAGAAAAAATATGCCGATCCCAGTTGCCACAAAAACTAAAATTAAAAAAGGTAAAAATAATTCTTTTGCCACTTCGCCATTAAAAATTAGAGCTAAAATATACAATCGAACATACATTACACCGGTTGCTAAAATGATGCTGCCCGAAATGGAGCCAATTACATTTTCCGATTTACTTTTTTTGGCAAGAATTACAGTTGTGGCGGTACTGCTATATAAACCGCCCAGCAGAGCAGTCAAAATAAGACCGGCATGGGGGAAAATAAATTTTTTTAAAATATAGCTTAAATAAGAAATTCCTGAAATGGCCACAATGGCCAACCAAAATTTATACGGAGAAATATTGATCGAAGCTGAAAAAGGCTTGTGGGAAAGCAAGGGTAAAATTACCCCCGAAATGGTAATGAATTTTGCCAAAACGATAAATTCGTCTCGGTCAAATTTTTGGGTGAAGGCTAATAAATCGTCTTTGATTTCCACTACAATTAAAATAATAACTATAATGGCCATAAAGATCCATAAGGGTACCGTATAAATTAAGGGTGCCAGAGAATAAGTAATTAAAGCGATGATAGTCGAAGTTAAACCGAGTTGTTTTAGAACCATGGCCTTATAGTAATAAGCAATAGACAATAAGATTGTCAAAAGAACACTGCCGATAAGGAACGGTAGTAAATTCGGCTTGTCAATAATGTAAAGAATATAGCCTAAAATACCGAAAAACGTGAAGGTACGGTCGGTTCCAAAGACGTGTTTGGAATCGTCTTCATTTTTCAAATGGTGTCTTCTTTGCTCCAATCCGATGATTAGAGAAAATAAGGCAACCAGTAGAAAATTGTAGAAATCAACCGGTATGTTTTGTACCAAATTCATGGATTAAAATTCCGATTTTGATTTTTCAAACTTTTTTTCGCAAAAACAGGGCGTACTGAATACGGCATTTAGCAAATGCTTCAATAGATTGCCTTTATTGCATTAGTGCGTCTAAAGGTTTTTTTGAAGCATATCCGGATATTTATTTTTAATTGCATATTCGTTTTGGTTAACCCATTCGAATATACAAAATTAGAATATTGTTAGTATCGGCGCAATAATTTATAAAACATAGTGTTTTTATCAAGTCTTTCATGATGAATTTAAAGGTTTTTCATTCATTATTGTTGCCAGCCGCTTGAATATTCGTTGATTTTTGTCGATTATATTTTAGCATAGAAAATAAATTTACAAACCTTACAAAAAATTAAGAAAAATTTATGTTTTTCATACTTGAAATTTTCTTAAAATTATGCTGAATAACAAGGGTGAAATCATGCGCATTTTAGTGATCGAAGACGAACAAAAAGTAGCACAGGCCTTAAAAGAAGGGTTGACGCACGAAGGCTATCAGGTAGATTTGGCTTACAGCGGCGAAGAAGGATTTTATCTGTTGAGTACCGGGCAGTACGATTTGTTACTCTTGGATTTGATGCTGCCCGGGCGCGACGGCCTTGAGATTTTAAAATCGATTCGTAAACAGGGCATGAGTTTCCCCGTGCTGGTACTCACGGCCCGCGATACGGTGGAAGATCGCGTAAAAGGGTTGGATAGCGGGGCCGACGATTATTTAATTAAACCCTTTGCCTTTGCCGAATTGTTAGCCCGCATCCGGGTGCTCTTACGCCGCGGTCGTTCGGAACAGAATTTACGTCTGCTGCTGGCCGATCTGGAAATGGATCTGGTTACCCGTAAGGTCAAACGTGCTAATGAGGAAATTGCTTTAACGGCCCGGGAATTCGATTTGTTGGAGCTTTTGCTACGTCATCAGGGACAAATCGTGTCCAGAGAAATGATCGCCAAAGAAGTGTGGCAAGAAGTGGATCGCGTGACCCCGATCGATAATTTGATTGACGTCCATATTGCCCGATTGCGACGTAAAATTGACGATCCGTTTGCCAAAAAACTTATTCACACGGTTCGCGGAGTGGGCTTTGTGCTTTCGGAGGAGACACCCTGATGGCCGTTTTAATTAAAAATGTACGGGCCCGATTAACGCTGTGGTATTTGTTGGTTTTTACCGTCATTTTAATGGTTTATGCCGGACTGGCCGCTTCACTTTACTACATCAATTTGCGGCGGGACTTGGACAGCGAGTTGCAGGAAAACTATGAAATTCTGGAAGATCTCATCGGCCTAACTCCCGACGGTAGCATCTATTTTGATGATGATGATACACCTTTTTTGCGGGAGACCTGGTTCGAAATTTGGTCCGTCCGGGGCAAGCTTCTTTTCTCCAGCCTGCCCGTTAGTTCAAAACGCCTTCCTGCCTTAAAACCGGGCCGATGGACGGAAGGGGGCTTTAAATTCCGTTCGTTAAAGCTGAAAAATCATATCCGGTTACGCGTGATGTACGGCAAAGTGAATATCGATGGGCATTGGTTGCTAATCCGTCTCATCAAAAGCGAAAGCGCTTTGTACCGGGCGTTGTACGGTTTCGCGGGCATTTTACTGGTGGCCCTGCCGCTGGTTTTGCTCATTGCCGGTGCCGGCGGTTACTTTCTCAGCCGTAAATTATTGGCACCTGTCGATAAAATGGCCGATTCCGCTCGGCGTATCGGCGAGCAAAACTTACATCAGCGTTTGCCCGTAAGCAATCCCGATGACGAATTGGGTAATTTAGCCATTTCTTTTAATGCCCTTCTAAATCGGCTGGAAAAATCTTTTGCCAGGCTCAAACAATTTACCTCCGATGCGGCCCACGAATTGCGCACACCGCTAACGGCCATTCGCAGTACCGGGGAAGTCAGCCTTCAGGAAAGTCATGATTCCCAATATTACCGCAATGTTATCGGTAGCATTTTGGAAGAGAACCGTCGTTTAACCCGGCTGATCGATAGTTTACTCTTTTTATCCCGTGCCGATTCCGACAAAATTAAGGTGCGCAAAGAAGTTTTGCCCCTTTTCCTTTTTTTGGAACAAACCGTCGAATTTATTCAACCGCTGGCCGAAGAAAAAGGTCAACAATTGCTCTTACGCGGATCACGGAAAATTAAAGTTAAAGCGGACCGTGATTTACTGCGAGAAGCCATGCTCAATATCCTGGACAATGCCATCAAGTATGCACCGCCCGACAGCTCTATTACCGTGGAAATACAACAATTGCACAACGAAATACGTATTTCCGTCGCAGACGAAGGCCCTGGCATACCGGCGGATCAAATCGATAAAATATTTCGGCGGTTCTATCGGGTGGACAAAGCCCGTTCCAGAAAAATGGGTGGGAGCGGTCTGGGATTGGCTATCTCTCGCTGGGCGATTCAGGCCCAGGGCGGCCGTATTACCGCGCAAAACCGACCGCAGGGTGGCGCTGTTTTTACGATTATTCTGCCGCCGGAATAATGGCTTTTTAATGGCATGACAAGGAGGCTAACATGGAAAGTTCGACCATCGCCAAAGGTTTGGAAATTTGGTCCTTACAAACTTTGCTGGATATTTCCATCGTAACGGGAATCGTTGCTTTGGGAATCGTTTTGATCCAACCGTATTATCGTTCTTTAAAAAAAGTATTGACCTTACGCGTGTCCATTGAAATTTGGGATTTGTTTACCGTTTTATTAGCCGATGTGTTTTTGGCTTTCACCGTACTGGTCGGTTTTTTAACTCTAAATCCTGATATTATGGCCGATATTAAAATGGCTGTTCCCTTTGTGCCGGTAGCCACCGTTTTGCTGGCCGCGGCTTTGTTATTGCGTTTGTTTTACGATGCACATCGCCCGCAAGGCGCAACTTTTAAAACGGCCGTCGCTCTTATTTTTAGTGCCGACTTGCTCAACATGCTGGGGTTTTCTTTGATTATGGAAGCACCCGGAACCGAATATTTAACGGATCATCCCTCTGTTTTCTGGACGTTTCTTAAAACGCATTTCCGCTCTAATGCATTGCCGCACGGTTTGGAAACTGCCCAATGGAGCTTTTATCTCACGTTTCCCGCTTTGCTGCTCATTTTTATCTGGGGATTTGTGCGAGCCTGGCAAAACTTTACCCGGGAGAAAAATTGAGCGATGCGTTGGGATTGGATTTTGGATGAAAATGCCTGCACGGGTTGTGGTATTTGTGCGGATGTTTGCGCTTTTGAAGCCATTCGCATGACGCGGGAAATGCCTTTGCCACAGGCTGTTGCGGGGGCGTGCAACGGATGTTTAACCTGTGTTCAGGAATGTCCCTTTGAGGCCATCGAAGTGCGGGAAGCTAAGGAAATAGTTGGCGAACAAGTTTGAAACGAATAATATTTCAACAAAAGGATAATCAATAATTTCATTTTGCAAAAGTCTGAAATCTCAATTAAC
>CAZHIZ010000148.1:0-3860 GCA_964532875.1 uncultured Caldithrix sp.
CAAAATTGAAAAAATATTGATTTTTTTCTTGACTTTTAACATAACAGTTGAATGGGAAAATGGGGGAGTGCCCATTTGCATGTACTACCGGTCTCGTTCTGATCAAATTGCCGGAAGGTGTGCCGGGCAATCACGGTTAACGGTAAGAATGGGCAAAGACTGGGGTCTTGCTCACCTTTCCCTATGAGGGAAAGGTGGCTTCGACGCGTGCGTTGAAGACGGAAAGGGTGCAGGAAACATACAAGACAAAAGACAAAAGACAAAAGATGAAAGATGAATTGGGTTGAAGGTTGAATGGTTCGGCAGCCGCCGAATATTCGATTCGATGATAGCCAGATCCCGCATTTGCGGAGAAACCGATTCGGCTTTGGCCGATGCAATTACCTCACTCATCGTTGACTATCAACCCTTAAACATGGGAGGCTGCATTTATGTTATCAAAAACAAGCCTCTTTTTGCTGGCCTGCCTATTACTGTTCTATCCCGTTCAAGCCCAGATTGTTTTCAGCGAAGTGATGTTTGATGTGCCCGGGCCGGATTACGACAATGAGTTTGTTGAATTCTACAACTGTTCCGATAGTGCGGTCGATTTGGCCGGTTGGCAATTCAGCGACAGCAGCGGCTTCGATTTTATTAGCGATGCCGGTCAGGGGACCGTATTGCAAGCCGGGCAATTTGCCGTTCTGCTGGATGGCAGCTATTTCGGCCGTTCCTCCGTGTACGATACGCTTATTCCGCCCCAGGCGCTCATTGTGACCATTAGCGACAATGCTCTGGGTAACAGCGGCCTTTCCAATACGAAAGGGGAGCGTCTTTCTCTCATCAATAGCGACGGGAAAGAAGTGGCGGTTTATCGCTATTCCGTGGATAACGAACCGGGTTACTCCGATGAAAAAATAAATGAATGTGGGGGAGACGAGGCTTCCAACTGGGCCAATAGCTTGCGTCTGTGGGGCACACCCGGCTTTAAAAATTCCGTTACGCCTGCGGATTTCGATATCGGGTTTAGGGCGAACGGTTTGCAACT
The DNA here is from genome assembly GCA_964532875.1 of uncultured Caldithrix sp. Taxonomy (GTDB): domain Bacteria; phylum Calditrichota; class Calditrichia; order Calditrichales; family Calditrichaceae; genus Caldithrix. The sequence goes on from CAZHIZ010000148.1 coordinate 1,028, forward strand.
GAAACCGCAATCGGCGGTTAAAAAGGGGCAAACCGTGTTTGCGACCTTGTTTTTTACCAATGCCGGCAGAAAATTTTTTAGCGATTCGCTGCGCTTTCGTGTTTTTGCGGATTTCAACGAAAACGGATTAGTGGATGCTCTGGAACCGGTGCTGTTTGAACGTGCGATTAAAGTGAACTTGAAACCGCAAGCGCAAGACAGTCTTCACTTTACCTTCAGGGCCGATTTCAGCGGAGCGCTATCGATCGTAGCCGTTTTGTCGTCGGCAAAAGATCAAAATCCCAACAACAACAGACTGCAACGTACACTAATGGTGATTGAATCGACCGTTGCTTTAAAGATCAATGAGATTAAATTTCTGACGCAAAAAGGCGAGCCCGAATGGGTGGAAATTTTCAATGCCGGTAAAGAGACGGTTAATTTGCGTTCATGGGCATTGACCGACGGCAAGGATACGGCCCGCATTTCAACGGAGTGTCCCCTGCGACCCGAACAATTTAAGGTGATTGCAGCGGATAGCGGCTTGACCGATTTTTACGATTTGGCAGATAGCGATTTGCTGGTTGTCCATGATTTTCCCACCTTGAATAATGAGGGGGATGTGCTCTTTTTGCTGGCGCCCTGGGGAGACTGGACAGAGCAGGTGGCGTATCGGAAAACCTATCTTTGGGGCGAAGCGTATCGTCTGCCATCACTGGAACGCATTAATCCTTTGATCGAAGCCCGCCTGGAAAACAATTGGGGGCCCAGTGTGGCCGCACAGGGAGCCACGCCTGGCCGGCGTAATTCCCTGTATCAGCCGTTGAAAACCTCGAAGTTGAAATTACAAATCGATCCCAATCCTTTTTCTCCCGACGGAGACGGGGTGGATGACAACACCATTATTACCCTGCGCATTCCCACTAATGCCGCGCGCTTACGCGCCGTGATTTATGATGTTTTGGGGCGTAAAATCGTCACGTTGAGTACCGATCGCCTGACGGGACAAAGCGGCCGCTTGATTTGGAACGGTCGGGATGCACGCAATGAGTACGTACGAACAGGCATCTACCTTGTTTTTGTGCAAATCGTGGATGACCGCAACGGAATTTTACAAGAGGCCAAAGCTACCATCGATGTGGCCCGCTAAGTTTACATTTTTTTCAAGGGAATTTCGGGCTTGCTCCTTTGAACGAGGGTTGCCTTGTTCTACCCCTTAATAACTCCGATGGGCTTTAAGCGAGCTACTTTACGACTAATCCCGCTTTCGTGCATGATATTGACCACATTAGCCACATCTTTGTAAGCCTCGGGCATCTCCTCGGCCACAGTGGCCCTGCCGCGCGCCTGCACAATAACACCGCGTTCCTGCATTTCACGAATTAAATTGCGCCCGCTGCCTGCTTTTTTGGCCTGCCGCCTGCTCATCACTCTTCCGGCTCCATGGCAGGTACTCCCGAAGGTTTCTTCCATGGCTTTTTGCGTACCCACGCTGACAAAGGAATAGCGACCCATATCGCCAGGGATAAGGACAGGCTGCCCGATTTCCCGATAGCGAGCCGGCACAAAAGGATGGCCGGGAGCAAAAGCACGTGTGGCACCTTTACGGTGCACGCAAACGGTTTTTTCTTTTCCGTCGATGACGTGTTTTTCTTTTTTGGCAATGTTGTGTGCCACGTCGTACACCAGACGAAATTGCAAGTCGCTATCCGAAATGGCAAAGACCCGTTTGAACACGTGGTAGGCCAGATGCATGATCACCTGGCGGTTACTCCAGGCAAAATTAGCGGCACAGGCCATGGCTGCCAGGTAGTTTTGTCCTTCGGGACTTTGAACTGGGGCGGCTGCTAATTGGCGATCCGGAAGACGTATTTGATATTTTTCCATGGCTTTATTCATGACTTTCAGGTAGTCGTCGCAAATCTGGTAACCGAAACCGCGGGAGCCTGTGTGGATCAAAACGACGATCTGTTTTTCGAACAGGCCCATGGCCCGGGCTGCCTGCGGAAAGTAGATATGATCCACCACATCCACCTCCAAAAAATGATTGCCGGAACCCAGAGTCCCCAATTGATCCAGACCGCGTTCCACGGCCCGCTGGCTAACCGTTGAAAAATCGGCAAAGGGCATTCGTCCTTGTTCCTCGATGACCTGCAAATGAGACGGCTCGCCGAAGCCTTGCTCGATCATGTACGAAACACCCTTTTCGGCCACCTGTTTTAACTCCTGCCGCTTCAGCTTTTTAATGGCGTGGGAGGCGCCCACGCCTGTCGGAATGGCTTTAAACAATTCCTGAATCAGTTTTTCCAGGCGTTTTTCTACTTCCGACCATTGTAATGCGGTGGTGGCCAAACGCATGCCGCAATTAATGTCGTAGCCGACCCCGCCGGGCGAAATGACGCCCGTATCCCAGTCGGTTGCCGCCACGCCGCCGATGGGGAAACCGTAACCCCAATGAATATCGGGCATGGCCAGGGCATATTTTTGAATGCCGGGTAAATGAGCGACATTAACCACCTGCAACAGGGGCGCTTCCTCTTCGAGCAAAGCGTCCATCATGGCCCTGTCGGCGTAAATGCGTCCCGGTACACGCATATCGGCAAAGCGTTCGATTTCAAAAAGAAAGGGACTTATCTGGCGGATGGGTAGTTGTGTTCGATTCATGGTTTTGCACCTTTGTTGTTTAACGATGAATTTGCCTCATCAATAAAGTTAGGGCGCAAATGGCCGGATTGCAATGTGCTTTAAAAAGAATGGGCTTATTACGAAAGAGCAAGTGCATTATTTTGCATATTAAAAAATAATTTGACATAATTATGCGTATTGCGTACATTCGCTCAAACAATTAAAGGAA
>CAZHIZ010000148.1:3960-8661 GCA_964532875.1 uncultured Caldithrix sp.
AATAATTTGACATAATTATGCGTATTGCGTACATTCGCTCAAACAATTAAAGGAAGATGACGAAAATGCTACATTTGCACGGGCACCATCATGCAATCCATCATCATCATCACGTTGTGATGAGCGTAAAGCGGAAGGCCGCGCAATGAAGCCCGTGAATCCATAAAAAGATTTGAATAAAAATGCACACCCGGTTCATTGCGAGCCGGGTTTTTTTGTATTTAAAATAGCGGGGAATCGAACAAAAAGGAATAAAAAACATGTTAACATTAGCCGTGCAGAAATCAGGACGATTAAGCGAAAAAACGATGGAGCTGTTACGCGAATGCGGCATCTCTTTTCAGAACGGGGGCAAGGGAAAATTGAAAGCCAAAGCGACCAATTTTCCTTTGGAAATTCTTTTCTTACGTGACGACGACATTCCCGAATGTGTGGCCGACGGCATCGCCGGTGCCGGCGTGGTAGGTGAAAATGTAGTCAAAGAAAAAGGCCGCTCGGTAACGGTGGCGCACAAGTTGGGGTTTGCTCGCTGTCGTTTGAGTATTGCCGTGCCCAAAGAGATGGCTTACCGGTCGGTGAACGATTTGAACGGCCTGAAAATCGCGACTTCTTATCCCAATATTTTACGTGAATTCTTAAAAGAAAAAGGCATTCGGGCCGATATTCACGAAATTAACGGGTCGGTTGAAATAGCGCCGTCCATCCGTTTGGCGGATGTGATTTTTGATATTGTCAGTACGGGCAGCACCTTACTCAGCAACGGGTTGCGTGAAGTGGAAACGGTCATGCACTCTCAGGCGGTTCTTATTACAACGCCCGGTTTGCCGCAGGAAAAACAGGCCCTGTTGGAAAAACTGATTTTTCGCATCAAAGCCGTTCAGCGTGCGGAAAACTACAAATACATTTTGCTCAATGCGCCCAATGATCGTTTGCAAAAAATCGCGCAGATTTTACCGGGAATGAAAAGTCCCACCGTGATGCCCCTGGCTTTGGACGGCTGGAGTTCGGTGCATTCGGTCATTCGTGAAGACGAATTCTGGGAGATTATCGAGCAATTGAAACAAAATGGCGCCCAGGGCATTTTAGTTATTCCGATCGAAAAGATGATCATGTAACGGAGTAAACCATGGAAATCATTAAATATCCCGCCAAAGAGCAGTGGAAGGAGCTTTTGCAGCGGCCGGAAGCGAATCTCGAAGAATTGCGGCAAAAGGTAGCTCAAATCATCGAGAACGTAAAAAGCAAAGGTGACCGGACGCTGATTGAATTTGCCCGGCATTACGACAAAGTGGAACTCACTTCTTTGCAAGTGAGTGCGGATGAGTGGCGGGCCGCCGATGAAATTCCCTTAAAATTAAAAGATGCCATCGAAACGGCACGCAGCAACATCGAGAAATTCCATCGGGCGCAAAAACCGGTGGAATTGATGGTGGAAACCAGTACCGGCGTTTGGTGCTGGCGAAAGGCCGTGCCCATTCAAAAGGTCGGTTTGTACATCCCGGGCGGAACGGCACCGTTGCTGTCCACTTTTTTAATGTTGGGTGTTCCGGCCAAATTGGCCGCTTGCGAAGAAATTGTGGTTTGCACGCCGCCCAATAAAGAGGGAAAAGTTGATGCGGCGATTTTGTACATTGCCCGGCAATTGGGCATTACGCGCATTTTTAAGGCCGGCGGGGCACAGGCTATTGCCGCCATGGCTTACGGCACGGAAACCGTTCCGGCGGTGTACAAAATTTTCGGCCCCGGAAACCGATATGTGACCATGGCCAAACAACTGGTCAGTTTGGACAAAGTGGCGATTGATTTGCCAGCCGGCCCTTCGGAAGTGATGGTGATTGCCGACGGCCGGGCCCGGCCGGAATTTATTGCCGCCGATTTGTTGTCGCAGGCCGAACACGGTTACGACAGCCAGGTAATGCTCATAGTAACGGACGAAGCGCTAATCCCGGCGGTGGAGCAGGAAGTGGAAAAGCAGCTCGGCAGCTTGCAACGTGCCAAAACGGCCCGTCAGGCTTTGAATCATTCCAAGATCATTCTGGTGGAAAATTTGGATCAGGCCATGGAACTGGCCAATGCCTATGCACCCGAGCATTTGATTTTGCAAGTGGAGGAGGCCGATCGCTGGGCGGACAAGGTGCAAAATGCCGGTTCGGTTTTTATCGGGCCGTGGACACCGGAATCGGCCGGTGATTACGCCTCCGGGACGAATCACACTCTGCCCACCAACGGCTATGCCTTTGGCTACAGCGGGGTGTCGCTGGAAAGTTTTATGAAGGTCATTTCGTTCCAGCGCATTTCGGAAATCGGGTTAAAAAAGTTGGGTACGACCATCATGGAACTGGCCCAGGCGGAAGGATTAACCGCGCATCGGCAGGCGGTTAAAATTCGCCTCGAGGCCTTGCGACAATCCGGGGCGTAGAAAAATTTCGCCCAGGCAAAGGTCCCTTCGTGTTCCGCCGCCCTTTTGCACGGGGCAATGATGAATTCGAACCGGAATAAAAACAAAGAATTTTAGGCAACCACAAAGTAACGGCGAAAAAACATGGTTGATGTATTTCAATTAGCTCGCGAAAATATTCGACAATTACAGCCCTATTCTTCGGCACGGGATGAATTTAGCGGACAGGCCAAGATTTTTTTGGATGCCAATGAGAATGCCTACGGAGCGCCTTTGGAATCCGCCGAAAATTTCCATCGCTATCCGGATCCGCACCAGAGAAGACTGAAAGAGGCTTTGTCCCGGCTTTACGGACTCCCCCCGGAGCAAATCTTTTTGGGTAACGGCAGCGACGAAGCCATCGATTTGCTGTTCCGTGTGTTTTGCCGGCCGCAAACCGATCGGGTGTTGCTTACCCCGCCTACTTACGGCATGTACGAAGTTTGTGCGCAAATAAATGATGTGCCAGTGGAAAAGGTGCCCTTAAAGCCGGATTTTTCTTTAAATCTGCCCGCCTTGCAACAGGCTTTGCGTCCGCCGGTAAAATTGATGTTTTTGTGTTCACCCAATAATCCCACCGGGAATGCCTTCCCGCGTAGCGCTGTGGAAAGTCTGCTTAAATCTTTTCACGGAATTTTGGTGGTGGATGAAGCGTACATCGATTTTGCCGAGGAAAAAACGGTTTTCCCCCTGTTGGGAAAATATGCCCATCTGGTCATTTTGCGAACCTTTTCCAAAGCTTGGGGCAGCGCAAAGATTCGCCTGGGAATGGCTTTCGGCAGTCCGCAGGTTATTTCACTTTTGAATAAGATTAAAATGCCCTACAACGTGAGCGGTTTAACGCAGGAAGCCGCTTTAAAACTGCTGGAAAACAAAGTGCAACGCGACGAACAGATTGCCCGCATCCTTGAGCAGCGCCAACGGCTTTCGCGAGAGTTACGCGGTTTTTCATTCGTAAAACACGTGTATCCTTCGGACACCAATTTTATTCTACTACGCGTAACCGACCCAAAGGCCTTGTACCGCTTTTTAATGGAAAAAGGCATCATCGTGCGCGATCGCTCGTCCGTTTTGCATTGCGCGGATTGCTTGCGCATTACGGTGGGCACCGAAGGTGAAAACGATCAGTTATTGCGTATTTTAAGCGAATGGGAGCAGCGAACATGAAAAGAGTGCTTTTTATCGATCGGGACGGTACGTTGATCAAAGAACCGCCGGATGAACAGATTGATGCTATCGAGAAAATGGATTTTTTGCCCGAAGTTATTTCATCGTTAAAACGTATTGCGCAGGAATTGGATTTTGAACTGGTCATGGTAACCAATCAAGACGGGCTTGGTACGGAAAGTTTCCCGGAAGAAACATTCTGGCCGGTGCATAATTTATTGTTGCGCATCTTAGCCAGCGAGGGTATTCGCTTTAAAGAAGTTTTAATCGATCGCAGTTTCCCCCATGAGAATGCGCCCACGCGCAAACCGCGAACCGCTCTTTTGCAGCATTATTTAAACGGAGAATACGATTTAGGCCGTTCCTTTGTTATCGGCGATCGGGAAAGCGATGTGCAATTAGCTAAAAACTTAGGCGCTCAGGCCATTTTAATTGCCAAACAAAAGCATCCGGAAGCGGTATTAACGACCGAACACTGGCCGGAAATTTATCGCTTTTTAAAATTGGGGCAGCGTGTGGTGCATGTGAAACGGGAAACCAGGGAGACGCAAATCGATTTAACGCTGAACGTGGACGGGCAGGGGAAATTCGGGGTACGTTCCGGTATCGGATTTTTTGATCACATGCTGGAGCTGTTGGTGCGCCATGCTGCTTTTGATTTGAGCGGAACTTTAAAAGGCGATTTGCATGTGGACGAGCACCATTTGGTGGAAGATACGGCCATCGTGTTGGGGCAGGCGCTGCGCAAAGCCCTGGGAGAAATGCAGGGTGTTACGCGTTACGGTTTTGTGCTGCCCATGGACGAATCGCTGGCCCAGGTGGCTATTGATTTCTGCGGTCGCAGCACCCTGGTGTGGAAGGCGGAATTCAGAAGGGAAAAAATCGGCACCATGCCCACGGAATTATTCGAGCACTTTTTTAAATCCCTGGCCGAAGGGGCGCGTTGCGCTTTACACATTCAAGTGGAAGGCCAAAACGAGCATCACAAAATCGAAGCGATTTTTAAAGCCGTGGGACGGGCGCTGCGTCAGGCCGTGCACCGTGATGCGCAAAGCAACGACATCCCGAGTACAAAAGGGGTGTTGGGGTGAGAGGGG
>CAZHIZ010000149.1:0-8603 GCA_964532875.1 uncultured Caldithrix sp.
CACTCCCGCATCTCCGCCAAAAGCGGAATAGGAATTTTTTAATTCCTGGGGCGATTCACTTCTCCTTTCATCTCCCTCTTTTTTTGCTGCAACTTTGCAAGAGTTTTTCGTATATTCCAAACGATTTATTATTATTTCGGAGGAATTATGAAGTGGTTTGCCAAGGTTCTAATTGTCCTTCTTTGGGCCTTCGGATTACGGGCCGAACCGTATTTTCAACAGGAAGTGCATTATAAAATCAATGTTACTCTACATGCCGCTCAAAACACCTATTCCGGTGAAGAGCAGGTGCTTTACGTCAATCATTCGCCGGATACATTAACATTCATCTGGTTCCACCTGTATCCCAATGCGTATCGCAACAACCATACTCCTTTCGCCAAGCAGGAAGAGCGCTTTTGTCAAGCGAACTTCTATTTTTCTAAAAAAAAGGATCGCGGTTACCTGAATTTACAATCGGTTACCGTTCAAAATCGGCCTTTGGCCTACACGTTTAACGGTCAGGCCATTGATGAGGTAAAGATTCTCTTACCTGCCCCTTTGGCTCCGGGCGATTCGGTTAAACTGCATTTGAAATTCTTCGGTAAATTTCCCATTGTCTTTTCGCGCATGGGGCATTGGGACAAATATCACTATGCCGCTACCCAATGGTACCCTAAAGTCGTGGTTTACGATCGGTTCGGCTGGCATCCGGATTCCTATTTAAATCAGGGCGAATTTTACGGTGAATTCGGCAGCTTTGATGTTTCGATCACTTTGCCTCGATCCTTTGTTATTGATGCCACCGGAATGCTTTACGATTCTCCGCAAGAAGAAAAATTTATGCAACAACTGGCCGATACAACTGCCTACTTTTTAACCCTGGATAAAAGTGAACGAAAAGATTTTATCCGGCGATGGATGCGCAGCAAAAATAAAAACCTGGATTTGAATACACTGAAAACCGTGCATTTTCGTGCCGAGAATGTGCACAACTTTGCCTGGTTTGCCGGTTACGACTACATGGTTTTACGTAAAATTCATAATCACGGGGTGCTTACCAATGTTTTGGTGCAACCGAAATTAGCCTACGCCTGGCGCCATGTGCCGCAATATGCCGAACGCACCGTTGCTTTTTACAGCGCCCATGTCGGACCTTTTCAATACCCCAAAGCTTCGGTGGTGCAGGGTGCGTTAAAGGCCGGCGGCGGCATGGAATATCCCATGATTACCATCATTTCCACTGGTGCCCTGCCCGGTACCCATGTTTTGGAAATGGTGGTCATGCACGAGATCGGACATAATTGGTTCATGGGTATGCTCGGCTCCGATGAAAGGCGTTCCACGTTTTTGGATGAAGGGATGAATAGTTTTCTGGAAATGAAGTACATGGAACATTACTACGGCAAATACAATCTGACGGATTTCAAAACGTTCTTCTTCGGCAAGCCTCTTTTACGCGATGTGGGGGAATGGCAAACCATGCAATTCAGTTACGGCAGCAAATTAAGTATGCGTGATGATCAGCCCTTAAATTTGCGGGCCGAAGCATATTCGCCCAGTAATTACGGAGCCATCAATTACCATAAAGGGGCTTTAATGCTACTGGCTCTGGAAAATGTTCTAACCCCTAAAGTTTTCTGGCAAGGGATGCACAATTATTACAATCAATGGAACGGGAAACATCCCACGGTGGAAGATTTTTTTGCGGTCATGTCCCAAACGGCCCATCAGGATTTAACCTGGTTTTATCGCGATTGGTATCAGTCCAAAAGATATTGCGATTTTGTAATCGATCGTATGCAGTCGCAACCCCAAAACGGGCGGATAAAAACTCTGGTATTTGTTCGCAATAAAGGCAGCATGAAAGACATGCCGGCCGATGTGGCTCTGGTAACGACCGATGGTGATACGCTGCTAAAACGCTGGCCGGCTAATCCCCGCAAACCGGTTGTTTTTACGCATCGGGGCAGGGTCAAATACGCCGAAGTAAATCCGCAACAGAGCATTTTCGAAAGTAGCTATTTTAATAACCGATCCACTTTTCCTCCCATACAAATTCATGTGCTTATTCCGCAAATCCCCGATTTGGTGCATTACGAAATTAATGTGTTGCCCTATTACTGGTACGAACCCTTTGTCGATCGGCATCGCCTGGGTACGATCATTTGGGGAGGCAATCCCATTTTCAATTCATGGTTTTGGGGAGGTAAGGCTTATTATGCCAGCGGGTCCGGCAAAATTGGCTATTCCATGTTCCTGAGCAATCGCCTGCATCCGCCTACGGCCAATTATGCGGATGTTAAGACCGCTCTCATGGACGAGGATGGATTGAGACGCGCTTCGCTTAGCATCACTAATTATTTTTTAAAGCCCAATAGTGACTGCTTGAAAAAATCACTGCAATTTCGATTGGATGTATTGGATCTGTACGACACAGCCTATTACGAATCGTCCATGTTCCAAAAGGCTCGTTATGCCGCCGCCATGCTGAAAGCGGAAATCCACAAATCGACCATGTTAAACAGCTACCGCTTTTCATTTGCGCTTCATAAGGGAATGGCCATCCCCAATTCCAAAACCGATTTTTTAAAGATAGAAAGCGAAGCCGATTTCAGCCGTCGTTTAGCGCGTTACACACAGGTAAAAATTCATGCTTACGCCGCAACCGTTAAAGGACATTCACTCCCCCTGCAAGAATCGATTTTTGCCGCAGGCGATGTGGATGCACGGCATCAACGGTTTGCCTTTGCCCGTAGAGGCCGGTTAGCCCCCAACCGCTCGTTTGTCTTTCAGCAAGGAATGAATATGTTCGGCTACCACAATGCCAACAGCCCGTATTTTGTGGGTAAAAGCGGTGCGGCCGTAAATTTGGATTTAAAAATTTGGCGCTATCTTCCTGTTGTTTACGGAAGCGCAGCCGTCTTGGGGCCGGGCTCTTTCGATTGGTTCGGTCAAAAGGCTTTTGGCGAATTGGGATTAAAACTTGCTCTTTTTAACGCCAGAATTATCTTGCCTCTGTACCTGACCAATCCGCTACCCACGGAAAAACATTGGGCAATGCGGGTTCTATTCGGCTATTCGTTTCATCTTGATTTCTTTAAGATGTAAAGCCGTTAAATAAAGAAAATATGAATGTTCAAACAAAAGCACGTACCCCGCTTCGGCAGGCCAGAGCACATTGCGCATTAAACGATTTGTGTGTATTTTAAGCCGAGTCCATTGAAACGGTCGGGAAAAATGCAATTCGGAAAAATTATCGGACAGGTGGTGTCCACACGTAAAGAAGGTAAGGTGCACGGTTTAAAGATTTTGGTTGCCCGTTACTTAGATGAAAATTTGCAGGAAACCGGCAAAACGGCGGCCTGTGTGGATACGGTACAAGCCGGTGTGGGGGATATTGTTCTGCTTTGCTCCTCCTCTTCGGCGCGCATGACCGCCATGACCCACGGGGTGTGCACGGACAATGCCGTTGTGGGGATTGTGGATACCGTGAGTAGCGGGTCTAAAATCCTTTACCGCAAACACAAGGCCAGTCAATAATACTGTTTGGCAAATAAAGGAATACTATGATTTTTGCTAAAGTAATCGGCACCGTCGTTTCCACTTCCAAAGACCCCAATTTAGAGGGTAAAAAGCTGTTGTTGTGTAAAGAAGTGGACCATTCCGGGAAGCCCTTAAATACGTATCATGTGGCGGTAGATGCCGTTCAGGCGGGGGAAGGAAGTTTCGTGCTTATTTCGTACGGTTCTTCCGCGCGCATGACCGAATTGACTAAAAACGCTCCCATTGACGCGGTCATTATGGCCATTATCGATGAAGTACAAATTACGGGGCAGACGACCGAAACGGGGGATGCCTCCTCATGAAATTGGGACGGGTCATCGGTGTGGTGTGGGCCACAAAAAAGGTACCACAAATCCACGGGTGTCGGTTGTACGTGGTGCAACCCATTCGGCAAAACGGTCAGGATACCGGCCATCCTTTAGTTGTGGCCGATCCCAAAAACATAGCGGCACCGGGCGATCGCATCGTATTTGTAACCAATACCGATGCCGCGCAAGCCTTTGACTCGGGATTTGCACCGGTGAATGCCAGCGTGGTGGAATTGGTGGATGATATCGCCTGAAGGCAGAAAACCCAAACCGCCAACGACCGGGATGGAACAAGTGATAAAAATCCGTTAAAATCCGGGATTGCGAGCAATCATGTTCTTAGCACGTGTCAAAAAAAAAGTAGTGGCCAGCGAAAAGCATCCGGCTTACCATGGCAAACGCCTGTTTGTGGTCAAACCGGTTGAACCGGACGGTAGCGAGAAAGAAACGGCCACAGAGTGGGTTGCCGTGGATTATGTGGGCGCCGGCATCGGAGACATTGTCGTTTGCGGCGGTGCTCCCGGTGTGGCTAAAGAGGTGTTTCAACTGGAATTGGCTCCCATCCGTACGCTGATCATGGCCATTGTAGACCACGTGGATTACCGTGATATTTAAATAACAAACAGAGAATTCATACGGATATCTTGCTATGAAAAATCTGCTAAAAATGCCCATGGAACATGCTCTGGAAGTTTACCGCGATGAAAAGCGCATTTTTTATTCCGATAAGAATTGGCTGTACCCTTTGTTCGATTTCAAAGCGTTTTTAGATGAACGACACATAGACGTTGAAAATTTACTGGTCAAAGACGCCATTTTGGGCCGGGCTGCTGCTCTGCTTTTGGTTTATTTGGGCATACGACGGGTATTTACGCCAACGTTAAGTAAGCACGGGCAGGAAGTGCTGGAGCATTTTAATCTCGAATATACCTATCAAAATCTCGTGCCGGAAATCGGTTGCCAAACCGAGCAATTGTTGCAAGGAGTGTGGGAACCGGAAGAAGCCTACCGCCTGATTACGGAAAGAATTGCTGCACAAAAAGAAAAAAATAGTTAGAGCAAGGGTGAGAATTCAGGGATGCACAGCGAATGGGAATTGAAAAAATTACTGGTCGAAATCGGCCAACGCGTTTGGACGCGCGGTTTTGTGGCTGCTAATGACGGGAATTTTTCCGTCCGTTTGAGTGAGAATCGAATTTTAACTACACCCACCGGAGTAAGCAAGGGTTTCATGCGCACCGAAATGATCGTGAAAGTAGATTTAGAGGGGAAAGTTATTGAAGGCGATCGCCGTTTTAAACCGTCCAGTGAATTGCCCATGCATTTGGAAGTGTACCGCCAACGGCCGGACGTGCAGGCTGTGGTTCACGCTCATCCCCCGTATGCCACTGCCTTTGCGGTAGCGGGCATTCCGCTGGATCGTTGCATATTACCGGAGGCTGTTGTTGCGCTGGGTGCCGTGCCTATCGCCCCGTTTGCCGTCCCCTCCACGGAAGAAGTCCCCCGCTCCATTCGCGAGCTCATCCGAACGTACGATGCCATTCTCTTGGAAAATCATGGTGCGCTAACCGTCGGAAACGATTTACTTAGTGCCTACTATCGTCTGGAAACCCTGGAGCACACGGCGCATATCATCTTTAATGCCATGCAATTGGGCAAAATCAATGTTTTGTCTTCCGATGTAGTGCAACGTTTAAATTCCCTGCGTGAAAAATACGGCGTTAAGGGGCTTGGGGCTTCTTGTCGCAGCGAAGATTAATCGCCAGGCTAAACATTCTTAACCACAGGTTTAACGTATTTTCCGCCCAAAACATACGTATCAAATCGGATTTTAATCGCCTTCCATCCACGGGAGAAAAGCAGCCGCCGGCTCAATTTCCATTGAATATGAATACATTACCTCCTGCGGCAAATACGAAATGCTACAATTTGTTTAATTACAGATAGTTAGTTATTGTTGTGAATATTTATTAAGAGGCTTGAATATATAAAACAAGTAGCAATAAGTTGCAAAATATCAATTAGTTAAGCCATTTAAAAAAAATAATTCGAGCCATTGCATTTATGGGGTTCTAACGCTATATTTTATAATTAAAATAAGTGGTTAAATTATAATAAGATAGCAAAATAATGCATAAATTTGCATTATCAAGCTGCGATCAATCATATTCCAATAAACAGGAGGTTTTATGCAACGCAAACGTGTTATCATCATGGGCGCGGCAGGGCGTGATTTCCATAATTTCAATGTGTATTTCAGAGATAACGAAGCGTATGAAGTAGTTGCCTTTACAGCTACACAGATCCCGGATATCGACGGACGGAAATATCCGCCGGAATTGGCCGGGAAACTGTATCCCGAGGGCATTAATATCTATTCTGAAAACGAATTACCCGAATTAATTAAAAAATTTGATGTGGATCAGGTTGTCTTTGCTTACAGTGACGTGCCTTACGATTACATTATGAGTCGTTCGGCCATCGTTAATGCGGCCGGGGCGGATTTTATGTTGATGGGCGCCAAAACCACTCAATTAAAAAGCAGCAAGCCGGTTATTGCCGTCTGTGCCGTACGCACCGGCTGCGGTAAAAGTCAAACCACGCGCAAAGTGGCCAAACTGTTACGGGAAGCCGGTAAAAAGGTCGTGGCCATTCGCCACCCCATGCCTTACGGTAATTTGGTAGAACAAAAAGTGCAGCGTTTTGCCGAACTTTCCGATCTGGACAAGTACAAATGCACGATTGAGGAACGCGAAGAATACGAACCGCACATCGTTTCCGGAACCATTATTTACGCCGGCGTGGACTACGAGGCCATTTTACGCGAAGCCGAAAAAGAAGCCGATATTATTTTGTGGGACGGTGGTAACAACGACCTGCCGTTTTACAAATCGGATCTGCACATCACCGTAGCCGATCCCCATCGTCCGGGTGACGAATTATTCTACTATCCGGGCGAGGCCAATTTGCGGGCAGCCGATGTGGTCATCATTAACAAAATCGATACGGCCGATCCCGAAAGTGTTTTAGCCGTGCGCGAAAGCATTCAAACTGTTAATCCCGATGCGGTTGTTATTGACGGAGCATCACCGATTTTCGTTGAAGATTATCATCTGATTCAGGGTAAACGCGTATTGGTTGTTGAAGACGGCCCCACTCTGACCCACGGTGAAATGACCTACGGAGCCGGTGTGGTTGCCGCCGAAAAATTCGGTGCCAAAGAATTGGTTGATCCGCGTCCTTACACGGTGGGTACCATTACCGAAACGTTTAAAAAATACCCGGATATCGGTACCCTGTTGCCGGCCATGGGTTACGGCGAAAAACAGATTAAAGACCTGGAAGAAACCATCAATAAAACCGATTGCGATGTGGTAGTCATCGGAACACCCATCGATTTACGCAAATTGGTCAACATCAATAAACCGGCTGTGCGCGTAACTTACGAATTGCAAGAGATCGGCAAACCCGATTTGACGGACGTTTTGCAAAAATTCATGTAATCCGTAATTTTTTTCATGGAGGGCTTATTCAAAAAAAGGATAAGCCCTTCTTTGGTTTCCGGGCTACGGATCGAAATAAAACGGTGGTACAACTTCAATAACTTATTGCCTGGCGGTGTACATCGGCAGGCCCGACAGAGCCCGTCTTAACAAAATCGGGCCTCGCTTTGACCGTTTTAAGGTGGAAAAAGGAGAAAGTCGGTTATGACTAAAAAACCCATTGTTGTCGCTCTGGGCGGAAACGCCATTACACGGGAATTTGAAGAAGGTAATATTCCCCAACAGTTCGAAAATACGCGTCGCAGTCTGGTGCACATCATCGATTTACTGAAAGAAGGTTACAATATGGTGATTACCCACGGCAACGGCCCCCAGGTTGGTAATGCCCTGATTCGGGTGGAAGAAAGCCGCCATTTAGTACTGCCTTTGCCCCTGGGCATTATTGTAGCCGACCTGCAAGGCGGAATGGGTTACATGATCGAACAGTGTTTGCAAAACAAAATGCACGATATGGGTGTTAAACGCCCTGTGGCTACCCTGATCACGCAAGTTCTGGTGGATAAAGACGACCCCTCCATTAACAATCCGACCAAATTTGTCGGGCCGTTTTTCAAAAAAGAACAAGTGGCGGAATTGACGCAAAAACGCGGCTGGGTAATGAAAGAAGATAAAGGCCGTGGTTACCGGCGGGTCGTACCTTCACCTATTCCCAGAGGAATCGTGGAAAAAGACATCATCAAACATCTGGTGGACATGGGCGTGGTGGTTATTGCGGCAGGCGGCGGCGGCATTCCCGTTTACATCGATCACAGCCGGCACGAAGGATGGCTGGAAGGCGTGGATGCGGTCATCGATAAAGATCTGGCCTCCGCGGTTCTGGGGCTGGAAATCGGTGCGGAAAAATTGATTATCATTACAGGTGTAGAAAAAGTAGCCCTGAAATTCGGCACTCCTCAACAAGTGGATCTGGATCGGCTTACCATTAGCGAGGCCAAACGTTATTTAAAGGAGGGTGAATTTCCCAGTGGTTCCATGGGGCCGAAAATTCAGGCGGCGATTAATTTCATTCAGGGCGGCGGTAAGGAAGTCATCATCACCTCCATTGAAAAAACCGCACAAGCCTTATTTGGTAAGGCCGGCACACGCATTGTGGCCGATTAGCCTTGGTGGGATGTGCGCGAGAATTTTTTCAGCCACTGATCCGCACAGATAAACACGGATTTTTTTTATTAATCAATACCATTCA
>CAZHIZ010000150.1:0-8541 GCA_964532875.1 uncultured Caldithrix sp.
TAAGCCCAGGGAACGGCAATCAATGAAACCAATGTGGAAAAAATCAATCCGCCGATGATAGTGCGGCCCATGGGTGAATAAGGAATGCCGATCATCTTGGTCGTGCCCACGGCCATGGGAATTAAGCCGCCGATGGTGGTAAAAGCGGTCATTAAAATCGGACGAAACCGATTTTGGCCACCCTCGACTAAAGCCGTAAATCGATCCATACCATCTTTACGCAAGCGATTCACCAAATCGATAAGCACAATGGCATTGTTTACCACAATACCGATCAGGATGACAAATCCGATCTGGCTCATCATGTCCAGCGGGGTTCCCGTTACATACAAAATCCAAAAAGCGCCCACAAACGAAAAAGGAATGGACATAATTACCGACAAGGGCAGGACAAACGATTCGAATAAAATTCCCATGAGTAAAAAGACAAAAGTAATCGAAAGCACGACGGCAAACCACATGCTTTGACTACTTTGACTCAACCGCCGGAAACGCTTTCCTTTGGACCAGGAATACCCGTAGGGCATTTTAAATCCGACCATGGCGCGATCAATTTGGCGGTACAATGAAGCAATGTCCTTGGAAACCGTGTTGGCTTTAACGCTCAAATAGGTTTTGCCGTTTTCCCGATGAATTTCGCCGAAGCCTTTTTTTACTTCCAGTCGGGCCACCGTTGCCAAGGGAATTTCGCGCCCGTTTTTGGTAAAAAAAGTCAAATTTTTCAGTTGTTCAAAATTCTTGCGATCTTCTTTGCGCAATTGAATGAGCATGCGAATTTCTTTCTCGGCCGTTTGGTAACGCGGCAATTGGATTCCGCGCAAAGCATACATAATGGTTCCGGTAATAACTTTGGGAGAAATTCCGTATTTTTGGGCTTGCTCGCGGTTGATTAAAATATGCACTTCGTCTTGCCCTTTTTCCTGCTCGGTTTCAACGCTGATTATTTCCGGAATGGTACCCAGCCGCCGCTCGACTTCTTTGGCCAAAAGAGCCAGACGGCGCGTATCGTCTCCGTACAAACTCACCGAAACCGTGGCCGATTCTTCATTGCCCTGTTCCTGCCAGCTTGTACGATATTTTACACCGGCAAATTCGGGCAACCGTTTCTTAACGTCCTTAACCACCTGATCACGATCCATGGGCTCATTCCCCGATTTTCCGAACACGGACAGAATACCGCGAAAAACAACGGCATACCAGGGGCGGGCTTTCTCGGGTTTTAGGAATACATGAATTCGCCCCGTGTTGTGCCGGTAACGCACGGCCAGCGTACTCAAACGGTACCTTGTCGCTCTGGCGCGGATGGAATCTTCTACAGCTTGCACCACGCGTTTGGCATCATTAAGGGCATAATTTTCCGGCATATCGATAAAAAGTTGAAAATCATTAATATTTCCGCGCACATTGTCCGTTCGGCCCACGTGGGCCGCAGCGAATTGCATGGAAACAATGAGCGCCAGCAAAATTAAAAACGTTTCCGTGCGATGCGTGAGAACCCATTTAAGCGAAACCTGATAATAGCGGTTGGCTGTTTTTACCGATTCCGGCTCTTTGACGCGGCGTTTGCTGACGATTCGGCTGGCGGCCAAAGGAATAAATACCAGGGCCACTACCAGAGAAGCTAATAAAGAAAAAATAACCGGCAGCCCGATGCGCAACATGTAAAAACTAAACCCAACCTGATCATTCATTAAAATAAGCGGCAGAAAAACCACAACGGTTGTTAAAGTGGCCATGGTAACGGCCAAAGCTACTTCGCTGGCACCGTAAGCAGCTGCCTCACGCGCTGGCATGCCCTGTGCCTTTTTATGATAGATGTTTTCCAAAACCACGATGGAATTATCCACCACCATGCCAATGGAAATCATCAACCCCATCATGGTAACGATATTCATGGACCAGCCGATAAAATAGATCACCATAATGCTGATCAGAACAGAAAGCGGAATGGCTACAATAACGATCAGAGTCATTCGTAAACGGCGCAAGAAAAAATACAAGACCAAAAAGGCAAACAAGCCGCCCCAAATACCTGCCATCTTTAAATTATCGACCGACTCCTTGATGAATTTTCCCTGATCGAATAGGATTTGCATCTTGAAATCTTGCAGACGTTTGTCCTTTAAAAGCCGGTGCAGTTTAGCCTCGATTTCATCGCACAACTTGACCGTGTTGGCCATGGCTTCTTTGTAAATACTGATTTGAATGCCGGGCTGGCCGTTTATCAATTGCACCCACGTATGTTCCGGCACATCGTACGTAACATCGGCCACGTCTTTTAATTGAATGTTGGTTCCTTTGATGGGGATATTGCGGATATCCTTCAGGCTGCGGAATTTGCCCATGGTTCGTACGTAGATTTTCCGCCCTCCTGTGCGAATATAGCCGGAAGACATGGTAAAGTTGTCTTGCCGCAACGATTCGATGACATTGTACAAATTGATTTTGTAACTGCGAATCGCATCCTGTTTAATGTAGATTAAAACGGATTTTTCATCGGCACCGGAAATATTGACATTGGCCACGCCGTCGATGCGCTCCAGAGGCTTTTTGAACAGTTGTTCCGTAAAATAGTAAGGGTCATTGAGATGCTTTTGCGGAATTAAAGCGATCCACATGATGGGTTGATCGTTGTTACTCCATTTGCGGATGTAAATACGTTCCACATCATCCGGTAAATCGCCTTTTACCCGATCCATGCGATCCCTTAACTGGCTGTAAGCCAGGTCCATATCCGTCCCCTGATTAAAACGCACAAAGGCCCAACAGCCGTCCGTAAAACTGTTGGTTTCCACACTTTGCACTCCTTTAATGGTACGAATGACCTCTTCGACGGGTTGGGCAATAAACTGTTCAACCTCTTCGGGATTGGCATTGGGGTAGGGAATCCACACGCCTAAAAACGGAGGCGAATATCCCGCGGGCATTAATTCCACGGGAATGTACGTGTAAGCAATAAACCCGACCACCAGAAAGGCCAAAAGGGTCATGACAACCGTAACGGGCCGCGTTAAAGCGATTTTGGGCAGGAACCCGATTTTACGATTTTCTTCAGGCCCTGTCATTCGCCTTCTCCTTCCCCGGCAAGACCGACGTTTCCGGAGGCTTTTGTCTCTTTAACCGTCAAATGGTACACCGTTGGGATAACCACCAGGGTTAATACGGTGGAAGTAATCAGCCCCACTATTACCGTAATGGCCATGGGGGTACGGATTTCCGCTCCTTCGCCAAAGCCCATAGCCATGGGTAAAAGACCCAGAACCGTGGTTGAGGCGGTCATCAAAATGGGTCGTAACCGTACTTTACCGGCTTGTACAATGGCCTCTTCTTTGGAAAGCCCCCGTCTGCGCAAGTGGTTAATGTAATCCACCAGAACAATAGCATTGTTTACCACAATACCGGCTAACATGATCATACCCAAAAAGACTACCACGCTCAGCGGAATGCCCACGATCCACAAATAAAGAATAACTCCGATGATAGCCAGAGGAATGGTGAAAATGATGATAAAAGGATGCAAAAGCGATTCGAATTGCGAAGCCATCACGATGTAAACCAAAAAAATAGCCAGAGCCAGAGCCAACATCAAACTGTTTAACGAAGTTTGCATTTCTTTGTTTTGTCCGGCCAATTCGTAACTGAAATCTTCGGGCAGATTTAATTTTTGAATTTCCCGGAAAATACGTTCGTTCACTTTATTCAGTTTGAAGCCCGGTAGCACATTGGCCGTAATGACGGCCGAACGCTGCTGACCGATGCGACGAATTTCGGAAGGACCTTCCTTAATGCGTAAAGTCGCCACCGATTCCAGAGGCACGGGGATACCCTGTCCCGGGTTGATGATTAAGCGGCGTAAATCGTTAATGCTTTTTCGATCGGACTGACGCAAACGCACCAAAATATCGATGCGCCGGTCTGCTTCTTTAAAACGGGTAGCTACGTCTCCCTGAATTTTAGTGCGTAAAATGGAAGCCACCGTGCGCACGCTTAAACCATAACGGGCTAATTTTTGACGATCAAAATAAATTTGTACTTCCGGGTTGCCTCGTTGAATATTGGCCCGAACATCAACCAGCCCGGGTATTTTGCTCATGCGTTCTTCAAGTTTTCGACTCAATTCATGCAGCGTTCTTAAATTGTAACCTTTTAAATGCACTTCCACGGGGGTTTTGAAGGAAAAGAGCACCGGCCGGGCAATATCCATTTCAATACCCGAGTGCCTGGAAAAAATACGGCGAATGTGGCGAATGACCCGTTCTTCAGCAGCGGCCATATTACCGGTAGGTCTTAAAGTAACCGTGATGCGCGCCGTATTTTCCCCTTCACGGCTTGCGGTTGAAGCGCTTTTGTCCGTACCGCTTACCGAAGAAACCATACTTACGCCCCGAATGCGGGCAATCTGTTCTTCGATGGGTTCAATACGCCGATCGGTTTCTTCCACAGGGGTACCGACCGGCAGACGGGTATCGACAAAAAAGACACCCTGGTGTACTTGCGGGATTAATTCGCTGCCCATACGCGGGCCGATGACAAAAATCGTAAACAAAAACAAGAGAATAACTGCGGCGGTAATTGTGTACCTGTTTTTCAGGGATTTGCGTAACATCGGCTCGTAGGCATTCTCGATTTTACCGTAACTCCAGTCAAAAACGGCAATGCTTATTTTAACAAGCGGGGCAAAAAGGAAAGTCAGGGTCTTCCAGAATAATAGAAAAAGCAAAATCGTCTCCAATAGCAGGCAATGGAAAAAACGGAAGGCAATTTCAAATAAAAAGGAAAATAAAAATTTCAGCACGTAGAAGACAACGGCCAGCGGGGCCCAAAATAAGCGCCACACCTTTCGTAGAAAAGAAGCTCCGTGAAAAGCGGATCTCATGCGTCTAAAATCATCGTACAAAATGGCGACGGAATTGAATTTCAAAAAATCGACCCACAGGCGATCGGCAAAATGCAAACGGTGCGAACGGCCCGTTGCGGCATAGCGTTGAATGCGTTGTGCCCAACGGCCCCGTTTGCGCAAACGCTCCGGCAAAGCGACCAGAGGTTGCATTAGTAAAGCGGCAAAAAGAACAAAGGCTTTGAACAGTACTAAAAAAAATCCCGCCGGAATTTCCAGCAAACGCCATAATGCACTAAAGAAAACCCTCAAATTATGGCCGGCCAGCAAAAGCATTCGGCCCAACCCTTTTTTATTCTCACTCCCGACCGGTAAGTTAGTAAAATCCAGAATGAACCGCTCCGGCACTTTTTGTAACGATCCGCCCTCAACGAACGAACGCATTTCACGCGAGGAGAGCATGGGGATGAGAAAAAGAGCCACCAATAGCGAAGCGATTAAGGAAAAGACAATGGTCAGAGCCATGTCCCCGAAAATTTGACCGGCAACGCCCTGTACAAAGACAATGGGAAAGAAAACGGCAATGGTGGTCAAGGTAGAAGCCGTAACGGCGCCGCCCACTTCTTGCACGCCTCGAATGGTAGCCTGCAGCAAATCGTCTCCTTCTTCACGGCAACGGGCAATGCTTTCCAACACCACAATGGAACTGTCCACAAGCATTCCGATGCCTAAGGCCAAACCTCCTAACGACATAATATTCAAAGAAACGTGAAAAATTTTCATGGGAGCAAAGGTGGCCACAATGGAAAGCGGAATGGCCAGTCCGATGATTATCGTGGGTGAAAGCCGTTTTAAAAAGACAAATAAAATGAGAATGGCCAATAATCCGCCCTGAATGGCCGTGGATTTCACGTCGTTAATCGAATGCTCAATGAATACGGACTGATCGGCCAGGGTCGTAATGTGGATCCCTTTGGGCAAACCGTAGGTAATGAAATTGGTCATGCGTTTAATTCGCAGGTTGCGCGCCGTCAGGGCTTGTCGGGCAACGGCTGGCCGATTGAGCTGCCTGGGTAAATTTTTCATTCGGCTCAAACGGGCCACAAAAGCCCGCTGTTGCGCCGTGCCGTACAGTTTGTCTTTAACGCGACGTGCCACATCCACAATATTGGCGTCGGCCTCTTTGTAAATCTCGATTTCCACACTCTCTTTACCGCCGATTCGCGAAATAATCTGGCGTTCTTTGTGGGTACGCGTCACCCTTCCCACATCTTTAACGCGAATATCCACCCCGTTCCAGCGACCGATTACCGTATTTTCGATTTCTTTTAAACTGCGATATTCATTGAGAGTGCGCACCAAATATTCGGTTTCACCTTCCTTCAGTTTACCGCCGGCCATATTGATATTTTCTTCGGCCAAACGTTCCCGTACGGTTTGAATGTTCATGCCGATTAGAGTCAGCTTTTGCTCATCCAAATCTACATGAATTTCTTCCTGCAAGCCGCCTTTAACTTTTACGGCGGCCACTCCGTCTATCGTTTCCAAAGCCCGCTTAATTTGTTCCTCCGCCAAGTAGCGCAAATAGGTTAAATTGGCATCGCCGTACAGGCCCAAACGAATGATGGGGTCTAAAGAGGGATCATAGCGCAAGATAATGGGACGCTTGGCATCCTGCGGCAATAATACCTGATCCAGCTTTTCGCGCACATCGGCTGTGGCTTTGTTCATGTCCGTATTCCAGGTAAATTCCAAAATAACATCCGATTGTTCCGCCTTGGAAATGGAACTGATGGAAACCAGATTATCGACAACCCCTAAAACCTGCTCAATAGGTCGGGAGACCGTTGTTTCCACCTCTTCGGGTGCCGTGCCCGGATATTCGGTGCGTACGGTTAAACTGGGGTAGGTCATTTCCGGCATTAAATTCAAGGCCAGTTGTTTGTAGGAAATCAGGCCGAAGACAAAGACGCCGATGACAATCATCAAGATGGCCACCGGCCGTTCGGTTGTAATGCGGTAAATACTTTTTTTGTCAGAAGGTTTGTTCGAATCCATACGTTCCCTAATGTCAAAAATGTTTAATTTCGTCTTTTCCCGTCAGGGAAAAGTCTTTATTTACGGATTTTGAGTTTTGGCCCGACTTTGAAATCGGCAGAAAAGAAACGTTGTTTGGGGCCGGTAAATGAGAAGCGCTCTGCTCCCGATCATGTTGATTAGCCCTTATTGCGCCGATAGAAAATTTTTACGGACGTTGACAATCCGCACCGGCGTGTGATCTTTCATTCCAGCCTGCCCCACTACAATAATCGGTTCCCCCTCTTCGATGCCCGTTAACACTTCGACCTTTTCATTGTCTTCGTATCCTGTTTGCAAGCGAATTTTTTGCGCCACGGAATCGCGAACCACATAAGCAAACATATTTTCGTTTTCGTAAACAACGGCATTCTTAGGTACCAGAACGACATTTTTGTGGGTATCCAGCACGATGTGCACATTAACGAACATGCCCGGACGCAGTTTACCGCCCTGGTTGCGCACGCCAACGGTTACCTTAAACGTACCGCTGGAAGGATCTACCACCGGACTGATGCGCTTAATCCAGGCACTGAATTTTTGGTTTTTAAAATAATCGGACGTAACGTATGCCTTTTGCCCGATGCGTACCTCATTCATATTCTTTTCGGGTACGTAAACCACGGCGATTACCTGAGAATTGTCCACCACGGAAAACAACTTGTCAGTGGGCTGGATGCGTTCCCCGATTTTGGCCAGGCGTTGGCCCACCCGACCGCTGATGGGTGCCCGTACTTTGGTAAAATCCAGTTTTAGCTTGGCTTCGTTCCAGGCAATTTCCGTGGCTTTTAATTGATAGCGCGCTTTCTCGTATTCTTCGTCACTAAGCAGATTTTTCTCATGCATCTTTTGCAGGCGTTGGAAATTTTTTAACTGCTGCTCATATTCCACCCGTGCTTTTTGTTCCGCCAAATCGTATTCTTTGGCTTCCAGGGTCAATAATACATCGCCTTTTTTAACATATTGTCCTTCTTCTTTGAAAATAGAATCGACGATTCCCTGAATGCGGCTGTACACATCGGCCATGACTTCGGTTTCCAGGTTGGAGCTTAAGAGTAGATATTTGGAAATATCACCGCGCTGAACGGGCATGACTTCCACAGGAATGCGCTCGTCCGTAACGGTCCGGGCTTTTGCCTGTACCTGCCGATTCGAAGTCTTCGGACGTTTGAAAGCCCGCTTGCGCGGATCGGGACGTCCGCACGAATCGAATAACATAAGGAGTAGAAAGGAAGCAATTAACAAGACAAGAATTTTTTTCATAATGGCCCCATCATTAAATGTTGACACGTTTGTTGCGGCATGCGTACGCTTGCCGATCGAATGAGCAATATAACGGATTTTCGACCAAAAAGGTAGTGAACTAAATTACACAAAGCCAAGAAATTTTAATTTTCATTTGCAGAAACACGGAAGGCCCGGACGCAAGGATAAAGATAAGGGCAAATGGCGTTAATTGGGTAATAGGTGAATGGTTGAATCGTTGAATGGGTTAACATGGGCCGGAATCGTTAATCGTTGTTCGTTATTCGTTAATGGGTGCTTGTTTTGTGCCGGGATGGGTTGAAAGGGAAATGGTTGAATCGTTGAATGGTTAAATGGGTTCTGATTTGTGGTTAGTTGCCCAA
>CAZHIZ010000151.1:0-206 GCA_964532875.1 uncultured Caldithrix sp.
ATGATGTATTGTTTTTTATGTATTTAACTAATATCTACTGTCAAAGATAGGAAAAGGGATTAAGACAGGATTACGACGACGGTCATATTCGATTGTGCCTTTTTCTGCTTGAAAGGAATGACCTGTAAAAAGGGATTATTGAGAGCGGGAAGCTTGAAACCCCGCCGAAGCCGGGAAGGCGAAAGGCGGGGAGACGAATGGCCCGC
>CAZHIZ010000151.1:306-8491 GCA_964532875.1 uncultured Caldithrix sp.
TTCGTACTTCCATGTACTCGAAGCGGGCTGACGCCATCGTGGCATGCGATCCCGCTCCATACGTCCATGTATTCATGCGGGATGCCACCATCGTGGTGCGCAATCCCGCCCCGTACGTCCATGTACTCATGCGGGATGCCACCATCGTGGTGGCAAAGTGATTATTGAGAGCGGGAAGCTCGAAACCCCGCCGAAGCCGGGAAGGCGAAAGGCGGGGAGACGAATGGCCCGCTTCGTACTTCCATGTACTCGAAGCGGGCTGACGCCATCGTGGCATGCGATCCCGCCTCGTACGTCCATGTACTCATGCGGGATGCCACCCTCGTGGTGTGCAATCCCGCTCCATACGTCCATGTATTCATGCGGGATGCCACCATCGTGTTGGCAATGACCTGTAAAAGCATATTATTTTCCGTATTTTTCAATTATTTCGTACGGAAAATAATCAACGTCATCGTAAAGTGGTACTGTTTTAATTGTTTCTTTTTCTTCTTTATCCAATTCTTTAACCAATTCTTTTGGACTTTCCGAAAAATGATAGGGTTGTGCCGTCATGCCGATTAATGCTTCGGGATTGTATGGGCGTTCAAAATATTCGATCGGAATCCATTCATAATCTTCTTTTTCTAAAAGGGCTTCATAAAATTGTTTACGTGACTTAGGCATTTCAATTGGATTAAATATCAATTTAAAAATCCAACTTGTTATCTTTCCAATAATATTTTCGTCTTTTCCAAGAGAGGATTTTACCCGTTCTAAATATGGTTTTGCTTTTTCATTTTTTACCAAAATAGGACAATATAAAGAATCACGATCATAATCAATGAATAAAATATCATCGGGAAATTCTTTGCTTAATTTTTTGACAAATCGAATTGCATTATGGGCAATTATTTCATTGTTTGTTATCCTTATTCCGGTGAAACTTTGTGATAATGTCCTAACTATTTTTTGATTTTCCAAGTATCTTATTGTATCCACGTAATCAAAGCCCATTTTTTCTCTTGTTTCGATAAAAAATTCCGATAGTGTATCAAAAAATTTATAAGGATTCTTTTCTCTTTCATTATGCTTGTCCATCTTTTTCATAAACTCATCGGTGAAATAAAAATACAATCCTCTCCACGCCACAATGCGTGTATAAAATGGTTGAATGTTAAAATGAACCACCTTGCCATTTATTTTGTCAAGGTAATCATATATAATTTTATTTTCGTCATCGGTAAATTTTTTATTTTTATCTATAAAACCATTTTTATCTAAAAAACCATAAAGCATTGTTCCGTACATTTTTACCTCCTTTTTTGTTTTAAGCAAAATTTAAGACAATCTTTATATTTTTTAATTTGTTCTGTTTCTACAAACCGGTTAAATGGAAAATGGTTGAATGGGAAAAGTGGACTGCGATGATCATTACTCTAATTTTGTTAGTTTGGGTGAACCGGCCATTTCGATGAGTAAGCTGACGGCGGATACCGAGAAATCCTTTTGTTATCCGACCCGTCAAATTGGTTGAATGGAAGATGCTTGAACAGGTAACTGGTCCGGCGGTAGCCGGATCTTCAATCCGCCAGTGGCCGTATCTTCGAACCTGCGGTAGTTCGATCCGCCAAATGCCTGATTTTCAATCCTTCGACGGCCGGATCTACGATCCGTCGAAAGCCGGATCTACGACCTGGTGGTTGAGAGAACACTAACCGGTTCTAGAGTAGCCCCGTTTCTTCGCTTCGTTTCCGACTTGGGGCTGGGCACTCGGCAAAGGGTTTACTCCAATGGTAGGAAAATTAGAACCTTTTTTCCGGCAGATCCGGATTTTCGGCCCGGCTGTGCTCGTCCCATTCAACGCTATTAGCAATACTCAGAAAAAGGTCGGAGCCTTTCCCCATCCGGTTCGTCATTCAAATCCTGCTTTTTTGCGTGCGACAAATCCTCTTCAAACTTTTGGGCCGCATTTCCTTGAAACACAATGGGATTCCTCGTCGCTCCGTTTCTCGGGGCTTATCGGAATGACGCGTAGTTCTCAGTCAGCCATTCAGCCATTTAACCTTTCGCAACCTTTCTGACCTCAAAGTGATTGGCGTATCTTTGGCTATCTCCACCGCCAGCTCCCCGGTCTGCGCGGGCGAACCGGAGCTGCCGCCGCCGGCCATTCTGAAGTGGAAAGCGCAGGCCGACCGATGGAGGTCGGAACGGAAATCGACGGCTCTTTAAAATACCGCTCAATTTGAAACGCTTTTTCCGCCGCTCGTAAAATTTCCGGTTTCAAACCCTCGGCTGCAATTTCTTCCGTAAATTGGCGTCGGCCCTCAATCAGTTCGTGCAGGTACTGTTTTATTTGTTCCTCTGAATAAAATCGGCGCACATCATATTCCGGAATGGGTCTTCCTTCCACGGCCACAATGCCTTCCGTGCCCAACAATCCTTTTTCATATTGATTAGTACCGCGCAAATCGCCACGTTGAATGGCGGCCATTAAATTTAGGGGAACACGTTCCACTTTGCGCACCAATTTTTTGATTTTTTTACCGTTTTGTTCGCTGGTTTCGATAATCTCACCCATGCCGCCGGTGTTGTACATCATGAAACGCACTTTGCCCGGATATTTTTCCACCAGACGCATGACAATGTCGTAAAAGCGGTTTACCTTTACTCCGCGCGAGCCAATGATAAAAGGATCGGTGCCCACAATGCGCACCGACTCACCGGCTTTGGCCGGGTTGGAAGCATAGCTGTGGGTCGATTCGCCCCACAAATAGGCCAGCACACCCTGTTCGGGTGTCAGGCGCTGAGCAAAAGGCATGATAGTATTGCGGCGCGTGATAAAAGCAAAAATGATGCCGTCCATTTCGGTTAAAGGCGGCAAATTGACCGTCGGGGCACTGATGCCCACCATTTTTTTACCCTGTTTTACTTTTAGCTGGCGGCGAAAAATGACAGCCCGTCCGTTGCCGCAAAGCGATTCGTCCAAAAAGTCGATTTCACCTTTGTAGTTCATCATCACGTTTTCCAGCAAAGCCGATTTGTGCACCAGGGCATTGTACATGGCCTCTTGTTGATCGGGGCGTACATCGGTCTTCACGTAGAAATTATTTTCCGAACCCAAGGCCGAACCGTCATCCCGCAAAAAGACAATATCGTCCTGACAAACTTCGGTTTTCTCCCCGCGCGAAGGATCAAGTCCCAATTGGTGGCAAGACCAGGTCGATTTTCCCGTGGCCGTCATACCGAAAAGGAAAACCCCGTAACGTTTCAAACGATTATCGTTAGGGTCGCGCACGGTTACGATTTTGCTGCCGGCGTGCAATCCCAACATGCCCTGTTCATCGGCGCGCCACATGGCCTGACGCAAAAAGCCTTTTTTGTCTTCCCCCAGATAGTCGCTACCTAAGGCGATATTCAAATTGTACTCCGGGAAGGCCAAAATCTGAGCACGCAAAATGTGTTCTTCTGGGATATGAATCATGATGAATTCCGGCCCCGGACGATTCCCCGGATCGAACATGGTGTTGGCCCAGGCGTAAGCGTTGCGCACATTTTTGCGATCGGCTACCGAAACGTACAAATTGCAAATGGGATTGTAATGGTCGTTGTTTCCCATCTGGCGGCGGATATGCACAAAAGGCAGGGTTTTTACCAGATGCAACACTTTTTTCAATTCTTCTTCGGCATTTTTAATGACCTCGATTTGGGATTCGCTCGGGCGGGGCAGGCGAATGCGCGGACTGCCCAGATAGACGGTTTTTTGCGCCATGCGGCTGGAAAACTTGGACATCCACACGTGATTGCCGTAGCGGGAGGTATGGGCAAATTTTTTGGCTTCTTTTTCCAGATAGCCCATGCTCACGGTTTTAATATTCGGGCCGTGCAATAATGGGATCAAATCTTTGTAAAACTGTTCGTAAAACGCTTCATTGTAAAGAGAATCGTACATAACGCCATCCTGATATTTAAGCTGATTTTTAGTCCTTTGCCAACAGTTCGATTATTTTCTCACTCATTCCCCGGGCGGTGGCCTGATGGGTGTTCAGCAGGTAACACTTAGCCACCTCAAACAGACGACGGAATTGTTGCTTTTGTAATTCCGTTTTTTCTTCGCTGCGAATGATCAAATGCGGATTGTAAAAAGGTGCCGGCGCACTTTGCGTTTCGAACGCGGCACCGGCCGCCTGAGCGCTTGCCAATATTCGGATGGCCTCTTCGGCCGTTAATTCGCGCACGGGTGCGGCCAGAGGATCTTTGGTCAGTAAAAAAACTTTTTGAATATCAATCCGTTTAACGTGCTTACGCATGCCGCCAATCCAGTAAGGATCCAACATGGCCGCCGAAACTTTAGAAGCTAAAAAGCAATAGGGAAATCCGCGATCCATAATGCAATCGTCCCTTAACGGGCATTGATCAAAGGTGCAGGCGGAGCGATCTTCCACCACGTTTTCGCACTTACTGCGTTCGAAGAGCGGTTTGAGATCTTCCATGTACAAAGCATGTTGGGTGGGAAGGTACAATTTACGCTCCACACTGTCTGCCGCGGCATATCCGCCTCCGTATCGTACAAACATGAGATCGTTGCTGTGCAGGGCCGTGTGTTCGTTTTGCAGCAGATGGTAAAAAATAGCTGTTTTCTGTGTGCCTTTAGGCCCCATGAGCACAAAGCCAAGACCCTGAAAATCTGCGGAAAAACCGCGTACGGCGTGCATATCGAACAGACGCTGGCCTAAGTCGGCCACCATACCCAGGGCCAGCGAGCGTAACGGAGCATAATAATCGCTGTTAAACAAGAGCCCCGTGCTGGTTTCCGCATGGTAAAAAGCGTAGGGCTCGCGAGCCACTACGCCGTCAACGGCATAAATGACCCCATGAGGTTCCAGATCGGATTCCAGTTGTGCCGGATACCAATTTTCCACCCAAAAGTCGTACAGGTGGGCATTATTGGTGCGCAGTTGAATAATCAAGCCGTTGATGTTGGCATTCCATTCGAAATATCGGTCGTATTTCAAATGAGCTTCGGCTTCGGCTAACAAAGCCGAGCGTTGTTCCGGAGAAATCGTGCCTTCGATGGGGAGTAGTTTTTGCGATTTGCTGCGGTAGTTTTGCAAGTGAACATATTTCACTTTGGCCGGTGTCTTCAGTTTGCGTAAGGCTTCGGCCATGCGATTCAGGCCTTTTTCCAATTGTTCCATGGAGGTGGCGTAGGAAATACGAATATGTTGATCCGAACCGAATGCCGCCCCCGGAACGACCACCACTTGCGCCTCTTTTAACAGATAGTAGGCCAAACCGTACGAATTGCGAATGTAATGGCCGTTGGCTTCCTTGCCGAAATAGGCCGAAACATTGGGAAAAACGTAAAAAGCTCCTTGCGGTTCATGACAGGAAATATCCGGGAAACTTAGCAAACGTTGCAAAACGTAGTTACGCCGTTTTTGAAATTCTGCCACCATGCGGTTGATTTCGTAAACAGGGCCTTGCAAGGCGGCTAAGGCCGCATATTGCGAAATGGTATTGGCATTGGAAGTGGAATGGCTTTGAATTTTGTTGGCTGCCTCCACAATTTCCTTAGGGCCGGCCATGTAACCGATGCGCCAGCCCGTCATGGAAAAAGCCTTGGAAAAACCGTTGATCACAACGGTCTGTTCTTTCATTCTTGGGTTAACGGCGGCAAAGCTGACCAGACGGAAATTGTCGTAAACCAATTTTTCGTAAATTTCGTCGGCAATAACGAAAATATTTTCATCTTGCAAAACGGCCGCCAATTCCTGCAGCTCCGTCTCCGAATAGGCCGCACCGGTGGGATTGGACGGATTGCACAGGATGATGGCCCGTGTATTGGCCGAAATGGCGTTTTTCAATTGCTCGGCGCTTATTTTAAAACCGTTCTCTTCTTTGGCTTCGATGAATACCGGGGTTCCTCCGGCCAAACGCACCATTTCCGGATAGGAAACCCAGTAGGGCGAGGGAATAAGCACCTCGTCTTCTTCGGACACCAGGGAAAGAATGACATTAAAAATGGCCTGCTTGGCTCCGTTGGTCACCACAATTTGCGAAGGATCGTATTGCAGATGATGTTCCTTTTCCAGATAGGCCGCAATGGCCTTACGCAATTCCATGGTGCCGGCATTGATGGTGTATTTCGTGTGGTTTTTGTCAATGGCTTTTTTACCGGCTTGCTTGATGAAGTCCGGTGTGGGAAAATCCGGTTCGCCAACGCTAAAATCGACTACGTCCATTCCCTGTCTGCGCATGGCAATGGCCTGGGCCGCAATCTTCATCGTGGGAGAAATGCCGATCTTTTTAATCCGTTCACTTAGCACGATTAACCTCGTCATCATTAATATTTAACATCGTTCCGTTCAAAATGCACCGACAATTAAATATTTTAAAAAGCGCAAAGGGATCGACCTTTGTAAAGTGAAATTGCCGGATAGCTTTTAACAGGCGACTTATTCTTCATCCGATTTGGAAAGTTTGTCCCGCAGATATTTTTTCAAATCCGCTCCGGTCAAAGATTCTACGATTTCCGGGAGTTGCGAAAGAATGTCGGCCACTTGCCCGGTAATTTTGGAGGTGCCTAATTTGCCGTCGCTTTCGATCATCACGATCTTGTCCAGTTTACTCAAAGGTTCGGAAACGGCCGAAGCAAGTTCGGGCATTTTTTTCAGAATCATTTGATAAATGGCCGCCTGATTGTACGATTCATAGGCCTTGGCCTTGGCCTGTAAGCTTTTGGCCTCGGCTTCTCCCAACAAGCGCAATTTTTCCGCTTCGGCTTTGTCTTCGGCCGCTTTGGCTTCCAGTTTGGCCTGGGCTTCGGCCTTAATACGGAAACTTTCGGCTTCCGCTTCGGTTACGATTTGCTGCTTGCGCGCCTCCGCCGGTTTAATGATGTTGGCCTCGAGCTCTTTTTGCTTTTTCTTGATGTTTAAATCTTCCAACTGAATATTTTCCGTCAATTCCAGTCGTTTAACTTTGTATTCTTCGGCCTTTAATTCCTGTTGAATGCGATAGCGTTCCAACTCGTAAGCCATATCGGCATGAGCTTTTTTCTTGTTCACCTCCACTTGCGATTCCGATTTGAGCGCTTCGTTTTGCCAGTTTTTCTTGGCAATTTCGGCTTCGGCCTGCAAACGGGCAATTTCGCCTTCTTTACGCGCTTCGGCCGAACGGATGGTGATATCGCGATTCTTTTCGGCCTGATCCACCTCGGCCTTGTACTTGGCTTCCGTGATGTGCGGACGACTGAGCGCTTCCAAATAACCTTGCGTATCCACCACATCGTTTAAGCTAAAGGACATGAGCGAGAGACCCAATTGATTGAAATCGGCCTGCGTATCGCCGGAGATGCGTGCCACAAAATCATTGCGCTTGGTAAGCAAGTCTTCTACGGTAAACTGTCCGATTAATTCCCGTACCTTACCCTCCAGAATCGTTTGCGAAACTTCACGGATACCTTCGGTTCCTTTGCTCAGGAAGTTAGTAATGGCCAGGTAAAGCGCATAATCGTCATGCGTATCGATGCGCACTTGCGCGGCATATTCGGCATTTACCGGAATGCTGTTATTGGTCATCACTTCGGAAACTTTTCCACGGATGGGAATCACCTCGATGGGCATGCGTTCCACCCGTTCCAAAAAGGGATTGACAAAGGTGCCTCCGCCGATCCGGAAACGAAACCCGATTTCCTGAACCGTACCGTCCGGCAGAGTGATTTTCCCTTTTTTACCTCCGGAAATAATCAGAATTTCATTGGGTCCGACTTTGCGGTATTGCCGAAATAAATACCATAAAACGAAGGCGATGAGCACGACAACGGCCACGATAACGATAATCACAGTAAGGGCTGACATTCAAACCTCCTGTCCGCTAAAATTTATTTTTAAAAATAAAACATCGTTAGGAAATTTAACGAAAAAAATAGTTACTACCAATTCGATTTTACGATTTTTTGGGAAAATTTTCTTTTTT
Source organism: uncultured Caldithrix sp. (assembly GCA_964532875.1). Lineage (GTDB taxonomy): Bacteria > Calditrichota > Calditrichia > Calditrichales > Calditrichaceae > Caldithrix. The sequence goes on from CAZHIZ010000151.1 coordinate 8,266, forward strand.
CATTATTTTCGCGACTATTTCGCCGTGCATTGCGGAGATAGATGGCAAATCAATGTTTGTCAGCGGGATATGGTTAAGAGTGGAGGATAAAGGGAATTTGGAATTAGGAATCGGTCCGTCAGAAGCCGGATTTTTGTCCCGTCGGGAGCACAAACCGGTTCTCGAGTGCCCCGCCACAGGCGGGGTGTATCGAGAGAACCGGGCCCTGTTGCCTCGATACGATCCC
>CAZHIZ010000152.1:0-8432 GCA_964532875.1 uncultured Caldithrix sp.
TACGATGGTGTTGTTTAAACTAATGTGATTGCTGTCATAGCAAAATCGTATTAAGTGCCCTTTAAATTTCAGGTATCTTAGAAATGGCAGAGTCGGGTATTTCAATGGATGGAAAGCGGTTCGGCGAAGGCCGCATTTGCAATCTGGCGAAGGCCGGATTGTAGATTCGTTTACCGCCGGCCCCATCACCCTTAACCCTTAACTTTAGTGGCATTGTCAGCGCCGGTTTCCCCCCCTATTTACCATTCCCCATTCTTTCTTTTGACATGGGCTAACAGGCCTTGCCGCTCCGGTGCTTTTAAACCTGCAATGTGTAGCGTTGGCCATATTTTACAATGGTCACCTTGTAATTGCGCTCTTCCATTAGCCTTTTTAAATTGGCCTGGGCGTCCGGTTCGCCGTGTACCAGAAAAATGCGTTTGAGTCGTTTGAAGTTCAAATGGGAAACATAGTCCAAAATTTCATTGTAATCGGCATGGGCACTAAAGGCATTCATGGTCACCACTTCCGCTTTTAGGCGATAGACATCTCCCAGAATTTTCACCTCGGGCTGCTCTTCTTTAATTTTTCGGCCCAGTGTATTTTGCGCCATGAAACCGACAATCATAATGGTGTTATTGGGATTTTCAATATTGTGCGCCAGATGGTGCAAAATACGCCCGGCTTCGCACATGCCACTGGAAGAAATAACAATTGCCGGCCCTTTCAGATCGTTTAGCCGTTTGCTTTCTTCCACACTGGTGACGTAATGTAAATCGTCAAAGCCGAACGGATTTTGGTGATTTTCCAAAAAGGCGTGACGCGTTTCCTGGTCGTAACATTCCTGATGCACTTTAAAAATGGCCGTGGCATTGACGGCCATGGGGCTATCCACATAAACGGGAATGCGAGGAATACGATTCTTTTCGCGCAGAAGATGTAAAAAGTAAATCAATTCCTGGGTACGCTCCACAGCAAAAGCCGGAATAATGATCTTGCCCTTACGATTAACCGTGCGATTAACCACGTCGGCCAATTTATCCGTCACGCGATCGATGGGATCGTGCAGACGATGGCCGTAAGTACTTTCCATAATCAAATAATCCACATCGGGGATAATTTCGGGATCGCGCAATATGGGCAGGTTTTTGCGTCCCAAATCACCGCTAAAGGCAATGCGCATTTCCTGGCCATTATGTTTGATTTCCAACAGCGTCAAAGCAGAACCCAAAATATGTCCGGCATCGTAAAAGGTGGCTTTGACCCCGTTTGCAACAAACAGGGGGCGATGGTAGGAAACGGTGATGAAATATTGCAAAGCCTCGACCACATCCGCTTCGACGTAAAGAGGCTCTTTTTCAAATGTCTCGCCCCGCTTGGCCGCTTTCTTTTTCAGAAATTCAATATCTTTCGCCTGAATATGCGCGGAATCCATCATGATTAAACTGGCTAAATCGCGGGAAGCCGGCGTGGTGTAAATATTACCGTTAAACCCCTTTTTGATTAAAACGGGAATTAATCCTGAATGGTCGAAGTGGGCATGAGTCAAAATCATGGAAGTTATTTTTGTGGCGTCAAAGGGCCAATTTCGGTTTTTCTCTTCCGCTTCTTTGCGTCTTCCCTGAAACGCACCGCAATCGATCATGATTTGCTGATCGCCAATTTGAAGGAAGTGTTTGGAACCTGTGACTTCTTCGGTGGCACCGTAAGAAAACAATTCTACTTGCATGAGATAACTCCTAAATAATCATCCTAATAAAAAAATAAAGTACGAACTTTGAAAATAGGATGCACATTTTTTTCCAAAGGATTGGTCAAACAATTGTGTCCCGGACGAATGTTTTGCCCTATTTAATTTTGCCTTCAAAGAGCAGAAAAAGTAATTTGTAAACGGGGTATTCAAGTTTTAAAAAGACAATGAATCTGCCTCGAGGAAATCGTGCAAAGGGGATTGCGGATGTGTTTGCCGAAAAATGTAGGAAAAAAAGGATGACAGATTTTGATTTACCATTTATGTATTAAATAATTAAACAAGGGGTAACGATTTTCTCCTTCGGGGTTCAATGTTTTCAGGTTAGGATTGTCAGAAAATGACTACCATTGCTTATTTTATCAGCTCTCACGGTTACGGCCATGCGGCCCGGGCTTGTGCGGTAATGGAAGCATTAATCGATCGATTGCCGAATCTGCATTTTCTTATTTTTACCCAAGTTCCCGAATGGTTTTTTAACGATTCGTTGCCTGCGGGGTCTTTTGATTACATCAAACAATTTAACGATGTGGGCTTCGTGCAAAAATCGCCTTTTCAAGAAGATGTTAAGGCGACGTTAGATTTCTTAAATAAAACCCTACCCTTTGATGAGGCCTTCATTACAAAATCGGCGCAAAAAATAACCAGGCATCGCTGCCCGTTGGTGCTTTGCGATATTTCTCCTGTCGGCATCTTAAGCGCGCAAAAAGCGGGCTTGCCGGTAGTTCTAATTGAAAATTTTACGTGGGACTGGATGTACGCCCGTTACGCAGAATTTTCCGAGTCATTTACCCGGCATGCCGACTATCTGAAAGAAATTTACCATACTGTTGACATGCGCTTTCAAACACAGCCCTTCACCCATGCGGTCAAAACGGGAATTCAGGTTCCCCCCGTGAGCCGCAAGCCGAAACACACGGCGCAGGAAATCCGCCTTTCATTGGAGATTCCCGACGAAGCACCCACCGTTCTCATTTCTACCGGAGGCGTACCTACGCGCCATGCCTTTACAGAGCGTTTAAAGGAAAGGGATGACATTTATTTTATTATTCCCCATGATGTGCCCTCGGCCGTTCGATCGGGTAACGTTCGTATGTTAGCCCACCACTCGAATTTTTTCCATCCGGATCTGGTAAATGCCAGTGACGCGGTTGTTTGTAAAGCGGGATACAGCACGGTGGCCGAGGCCTATCATTTAAACAAATCTCTGGGGCTGGTGGTGCGTCCGAATTTCCCCGAATCGCCGATTATTGAACGCTTTGTGAAGGCCCATTTTCAACATTTAATACTGGAGCCTACCGTTTTTCAAAAAGGTGATTGGATCGATGCGCTGGATGTTTTATTAACCGAAGGGAATCGGAGGAAAACAAAACGGCGGCCGAACGGTGCTTTAACCGTGGCCGCCGAGATATTAGAACGTTTTGAACATTTGTTCTAATCTTTTAATATTGAATTTAAATAGCATGGCACCTTCGTTTAATTATCCTTAAGTAAAGCCCAAATACCCAGTGCGATTAATATAAGCGGCAGGAAGGGTAGCAATACGGCCAGAGGAGCTAAAATCAAGCCGACAAAACCCGTTAACAATCCTAAAGGAATTACGATAATCGGTACCAAAATTAAGGCGATCACCAATCCCAACAATTTAAGGGGCAAAGTTAACATGAATATCCCTGCATGAAAAATCAGGGCTAAAATTTTCAAAACAATAAGCGCAACAACGATGAACAAAAGAATCGCTAACAATGCTTCCATTTTTCTATTCCTCTAAAAATCTTTTTGCTTTACATTACGCAAAAGGCAAAAAAAAGATTCATTTACGGGAAAACAAAATACGGAAACCATGTCCGGGCACGGGTACTGTCAATTCCCCTTGTTTTACTTTAATACGCTGATTATTAAATACATCCACAAAAGTAAAATTATTTAAAGCAGGGTCTTGCGCTTTAATTTGCAGAGTGTGAGCCTGGCGGTTAAAAAGCAAAAGAGCCTTCTCCTCTTTTAACAAGCGCAACACAACAAGGGCATCGTTTGAATTCACATTTTTCACAAAACGGAAATCGCCTTTTTGCAAAACCGGATGTTCGTGACGAATTTGAATAAGACGGCGATAGAAATCGAAAAGCGCCGGATCAAAGGCATTCGTATCGGCCGGTCGGGTCTTCCCTTTTAGCGGATGATGGCTTTCCGGCTCGAAATGCATCTCCGGCCAAAGCATCGGTTTGCGATCATCCGGATCACCGGCGCCCCACATACCGGCTTCGTCGCCGTAATACACAATGGGTGCACCGGCAAAGGTCATTTGAAAGGCCACGATTTGTTTTTGAATTTGACGTTCGTCAGGTGTGGGTTTGCGAACGATGTAATTCGGATTGTTGCGCGGGCTATTATGACTGTTGTAAGGACGATCGGGATTTAGAATCTGCGAGGCAATCCGATCGGTGTCATGCGAATCCAGCATGCTCCACAGCAAATTGAGATGTTGCAAACCGTAATGCTTTTTAAGTGTATCCATGCGTGCGGCAAATTGCGCGCCAGAAATAGCCAATTTGTGATCAATGAAAAAGGCCACCACGGCTCGGGCAAAATCGTAATTCATCGTGGCGTCCGTACATTTATCCCTTATCCAGTCCGAGGCATCGTGCCAAATTTCCGTTACGGTAATGGCGCCCGGATTAATGGATTTGACCAAAGCATACCACTCTTTCCAGAAAGGCTTGGCAACTTCTTCGGCTACATCCAAACGCCAACCGTCAATCCCGTCCGAAGGATCTCCGTCACCATTGGGGTCCATCCAGCGCCGCGTGCAATTAAAGATGTATTCGCGCGGACCGTGCACAATGCCGTTGGCGTCTTCTTTCAGCTCGGGTAAGGTTTTTACGCCCCACCACCCTTTGTATTCGAATTCGTTTTGCGGCGTCGCGGGATTATCCCAGCGCAGGACTTCGTACCAGTTGGCGTAGCGGGATTTTTGTTGATTTTTGAGCACATCCTGAAAAGCAAAGCAGTGATCGCCCGTGTGATTAAAAACGCCGTCGATAACAATGCGCATGCCGCGAGCATGCGCCTGACGAATTAATTCCAAAAATGTGGAATCGGCTTTGGTCCAAATCCATGTACGCGGATCGTCCGTTTCATGTGCCGCTGCAACACGTTGCAAATCCCCTTTGGAATCTGGTCCGAAATTGTTATCGATATGGTGGTATCCTTCGGAATCGTATTTGTGCAAGCTGGGAGATTCGAAAAGAGGGTTAAAATAGATGGCGTCGATACCCAGCTTTTGCAAATAATCCAATTTTTTGATGACACCGATTAAATCGCCTCCGTAGCGGCGGGTAAAAACATCATCGTAAAAATAAGCGGATTGTTTCAGTTCCCAGGGTTGAAGCTTGTACCAATCGGATGTCCAGGGATGAATGCGCCAACCCGGTTGCAAATCGGAACCCGGTACTTCGGCCGCGGTGGGATCATCCGTCGGATCGCCATTGTAGAAGCGCTCCGGGAAGATTTGGTACCAAACGATTCCCGTGGCCCAATCCGTGTTTTTAGAGGCCCGGTATTCTTTTCCGTGTCGTGTATTTCGAGCGCAGGCCATCATGACAAGAAAGGCGATTAAAAATAAGGACAAAATTTTTTTCATACGTACTCCGTTTTTACGTAATGTTGTTTTGAGTTACTAAAGTACGATTCACGAAGGGAATATGCAAAAAATGATGCGCGGGGAAGAAAGAATAATACCAAATACAAAATACAAAATAAAAAATAGGGGGAAAGGTTAGGCTTTAATTAGGGATCGAATATTCGGCTTCTACGGAGCGAAGATCCGGCCTCTGCCCTTCCCTTTACTCTTTATTCTTTAATCTTTAATCTTGATTCTTACCCCGAGACGAACTCTAAGTTCTGCAGCCTTTAGCAGAATCCGGCTATTGCGGTACCAATCCCCAGTTCCCAATTCCAATTTTCCGATTCCATAATCTTACGGCCTTCGCCGGGCCAATTTCCTTTAACTTACCCCATTACTTTTAACAAACACGGCGTACCCCAATGCTGGTTACACTGACCTTCATTGGCCTTTTCTTTGCCAATTTTTCCCGAGCCCGTTAATCCAAGTAAAAGTTGTTTTGTATTTTCCCTGCCCATAAATTCGCTCTTGTAACCGATTAACGATTGGAGGCGAAGCATGCGTTACATTATTTTTTTTCTTTTCTTCCTTGGGATTGCCGTTGCGCAAGATATTCCAAAATCCTATTCCAACTTAATGTACGGTAAAGACGGACATTTATATTTTAAATTGGGAAACACCCGATTGCCCGAAAAGACCAATGCCCCGCGCTTTACACTTGATGATTTGAACGGGCATCCTCAGGGCACAAAAGACGGAATCCGGTTCGATTTCCATAAAGCGGATTTTAAGGGAACACTTTACTACGGATTCATTAATTACCACGATTCCAGACACCCCCTACCGGTCTATTTCAAGAAATTCGGCATCATAAAAAACGGTAAAGTTTCCATAAACATCGCACATGATCTGGCCGGTAAATACGATATGATTCAATGGGAACGCACAGGGTTGGGCACCATTGGCTATCGGGTGGTAGATGCCCGGGGTAATTTGATTTTTGACGGTAAAGTTTCGTTTAAGGGAAAAGGACCCTTTACGGTCATTCCAACCATTACCGAAGGCCCTTTTGTCAACTTACTTAAGCCGGAGGGTGCAACGATTTCATTTAAAACCAGTTCGGCTGTCAAGGCAGCTCTCAAAATCAATCAACGCTGGATAAACGAATCGCGGGCAAGCACCGAGCACGAAATTACCGTAACAGGCCTAAAGCCGGATACCGACTATCCGTACACCGTTAAAGTGGGCGACATTTCGGAAACGTATGCTTTACACACGGCGCATCTTCCCGGAGCCCGCAAACCTTTTCTGTTCGCTTATGCCAGCGATTCGCGTGAAGCACGTGGGGGCGGAGAACGAAATATGTGGGGAACCAATGCCTACATTCTTAAAAAAGCAGTCGCTTTAGCCTCGCAAAAGAATGTGGCTTTTATGCAATTTACAGGCGATTTAATCGATGGTTACAAAACCAATGTTTTGGAAGCAGATGTACAATACGCCAACTGGAAGCATGCCGTGGAACCCTTTGCTCATTATTTCCCCTTGATGGTTGCCATGGGAAATCATGAAGTAGTCATGTACACCTTTAGCGATGCACAAAAAAATTGGTATGCCATCGATCGCTTTCCATACGAAACGCAATCGGCCGAAGCCGTATTTGCACGTAATTTCGTCAATCCTTTAAACGGCCCGATCAGTGAAGACGGCAGTCGTTACGATCCGGATCCCAACCATGTCGATTTTCCGTCCTACAAAGAAAACGTTTTTTATTACACCTATGATAATGTGGCCATCGTGGTTATGAATTCCAACTACTGGTATGGCCCCAGCGTAACCCGTCACCCGCAAATCGGCGGCAATCCACATGCTTACATTATGGATAACCAATTTCAGTGGGTTAAGGCGACTTTACAAAACTTACAAAACGATCCGAACATCGACCACATCTTTTTAACTGAGCATACGCCATTTTTCCCCAATGGCGGTCATGTGAGTAACGACATGTGGTACAACGGTTCCAATAAACCGCGCCCCATCATTGCCGGTAAAGCAGTGAACACTGGGATTATTGAACGTCGTGATCAATTGTTAAATCTTATTGTAAATGAAACGCCGAAAGTGGTGGGCATCCTTACGGGAGACGAGCACAATTATTGCCGGACGCAAATCGGCCCGCAAACTCCCATGTATCCCCCGAATTGGAACGGCAGACGTTTACATTTGAAACGCACGATCTGGCAAATTAACAACGGTGCCGCCGGGGCACCTTATTATGCGCGTGAAAAAACACCGTGGTATGATTTCACTCATGGTTTTACCACGCAAAACGCCGTTGTTTTCTTTAAGGTTCATGGTAAAAAAATTATGATGGAAGTTTACAATCCGGATACACTGGAATTAGTGGACACATTAAATTTACGTTAAAATTTCAAGCAGGGGTCGGGGTAAATGCTTTTGTCGTTTACCCCGCCAACACCTGCGACAGGACTTTATTTAATTCTTCCAATGAAAACGGCGTATTCAAAATATTTTTTTAGATCTTTCTAATTTTGTCTTCAATCTATTGTCTCTTTAATATTTTTGCTTTATTTTAAATATGCCATTAATTTTTGAACAATTACCTAAAAAAGACGTATTGTCAATAGACATTTTTCATACAGAAAGAAATTTTAATCGGAGATTCTAACTTGACCAAAAATGAGCATATAGCATATTGGCTTAAAAGTGCCGAGAATGATTTAAAAGTTGCCGAAACCTTATTTCAGACAGGAAAATATGACTGGTGTTTATTTATTGGCCATTTGGTATTGGAAAAAATAATTAAAGCGATCTATGTGGAGGTAAATAATAATAAAGTTCCACCCAGAATTCACAATCTTGTAAAATTAGCCGAGCTTTCTTCCATAGCTTTATCAGAAGAACAAAAAATATTTCTGGATGAGGTTAATGATTTTAATCTGGAAATCAGATATCCGGATTACAAGTTTGATTTTTACAAACGATGCACTGAAGATTTTACGCGAAATTACTTTACGAAAATTAAGGAGTATGCACATTGGCTAAAATCCCAATTAAAATAGA
>CAZHIZ010000153.1:0-4070 GCA_964532875.1 uncultured Caldithrix sp.
GAGCGGGGCCGGGGATCGGTTTTCTAACGCACCTGTTTCCCATTTAACTATTTCCTATTCAACTACAAACATATAGCAGGTTCAACATGATTATTTTCATTAATTTATTGAATCCTAAGAATTAAAGCAATGCAAATCTTAATTTTCAAAACCTTTTTGTAACTTATTCTTTAATTTCCCGTACTTTTTATCCGATAAAGCGAAAAGTAGTGCAGCCAAACAAGATGATGGAATATCATGATTCAATGTATTGATGTTTTTAAGAATTACGATGATACACCGGCTCTGCGGGGTATTTCCTTCACTATCCAACGAGGCGAAATATTCGGTCTATTAGGACCAAACGGGGCCGGGAAAACAACTACGGTACATATTTTGGCCGGTATCCTTCCCTTTGACCAGGGCCGGGTTTTGATCGACGGTCGCGATGTACACGATCACCCTGAAACTTTCAAGATGATGGGCATTGCCCCGCAGGCTCTTTCTCTTTACGAGCATTTAACGGCGGAAGAAAACCTGAAGTTTTTCGGTCGTTTATTCGGCCTGCGCGGGAAAACATTAAAACAGAAAGTGACCCGGGCCTTATCATTCGTTCAACTAAGCGATCGGGCTGCTAAACGGGTAAAAACCTTTTCCGGCGGCATGAAACGGCGTCTTAATCTGGCGGCTGCCCTGATCCACGATCCGCAAATTCTCATTTTGGACGAACCCACCGTTGGGGTTGATCCGCAATCCAGAAACGCTATTTTTAACAACATCCGCCAATTAAAAGAAGAGGGGCGCACGGTGATTTACACCACCCATTACATGGAAGAAGCCCAACAACTTTGCGATCACATCGCCATTATCGACCGCGGACGCGTCATGGCCATCGGTACGGTTCAGGAACTCATTCAACGCTACGGCCGGAAGGACGTACTAACCGTGGAGACTACTCGCGGCACCAAACGATTCGAAACAAACGATCCGTTGAAGCTGTTACAAACTTTAATGAAAGAAGAAACCATTTTGAATTTTAGACTTGACCGGCCCGATCTGGAGCAGGTGTTTTTACACATTACAGGTCATCGTTTGAGGGATACACAATGAATGCCATCATAGCTATTGCTTTTAAGGATTTAAAATTACTATTACGCGATCGCGGGGATTTTTTTTTCACGTTCTTCTACCCCATCCTATTTGCTCTTTTTTTCGGTATGGTCTTCAATGGCGGAAGCAAGCAGGTCAGTGCCTTGAAAATCGATGCGGTCGATGCGGATCAAACCGCAGCTTCCCGACATTTTCTCAAACTCCTGAGTAACGCAGAGGAATTGAATGTCTCCCTTACCGACTCCGTCCGCGCCCGACAGGATGTTTTGGGCGGTAAACGTGTGGCCTATCTCATCGTGCAAAAGGGCTATGGCCGGGCTCGCCACAATCCATTTACGGGACAAACGCCCCGAATTACGCTTGGCATCGATCCTTCCAAAAAAGCGGAAGCCGGCATGCTCGAAGGCATTTTGATGAAGTACGCCGTACAGGACATGGAACAAACATTTGCCGACACCAAACTTATGAAAGAAAACACGCAACGTTATTTGCAGATATTAAAATCCGATCCCTCTTTGCCGGCCGGGTCGAAATCCGTTCTTACCGACCTGTTTCGCTCGCTCAATCGTCTTTGGGACGACTCCCAATTATCCGCGCCGTCTACCCTAAGCACGCGCTTTAGCCCTTTGACGATTAAGGAAGAAGAAGTAACCCGTGAACCGCAAAAACAATTGAACAGCTTTTCTTTTACCTTTCCTCAGGGCATTGTGTGGGGACTGCTGGCTTGTGCTATCTCCTTTGCGGTTTCTTTGGTCGGGGAGCGCACCAAAGGCACGTTATTTCGCATTCAGGCCGCTTCGGTTAAAAAATATCAGGTTCTGGCCGGAAAAGCCCTGGCTTCTTTTGCCACTTCCATGATTATGGCCGTCGGATTGATTTTTATCGGTGTAGTCGGTTTCGGAATTCGCGTACATTCCGTTTTCATGTTGCTTTTTGCCCTGTCTCTGGTCTCGTTGGCCTTTGTGGGTATTATGGTGTTGTTTTCGGTTTTGGGTCAAACCGAGCGCGCCGTTAGCGGCATGAGCTGGGCTTTGGTTTTGCCCATGGCCATGGTGGGCGGCGGCATGATTCCGCTTACCTTTATGCCGTCATGGTTGCAGGCAATAAGCGTGGTCTCGCCTTTTAAATGGGCCATTTTATCCATCGAAGGAAGTCTTTGGCGGGCTTTTACCTGGGGACAAATCGTTCAACCGCTACTGATTTTGTTGCTCATCGGTCTGGGGGCTTTTTTAATCGGATTAAAATATTTTAAATGGGAATAAAATCGTGCCGGGCGCATCACGCACTCGGTTTCACTCTTTCGGCGGGAAGCGATTTCAAAGATCTGCCTTCCTTTATATGAACCAGGTGCGTTTTGATTCCTATTTGCAACCTTATTATATTGAAGCGTTTATTCAATTCGGAAAGAAATGAAAAATGAAACGGCATAAAGCCGGGCAATCCGCCCGAAATGACCAGGCCATGCACATTACCATTTACGGGGTGGGCACCCTGTGCCGGCGCTCGCGACTGTTAGAAGTGAATGTGCGTCGCGCCCTTAACGAGATGGGCGTTCAGGCCGATATCCGTGTTGTGGTCGATTTTAAGCAAATGGTCGATACCGAGATCCGTTATTTACCGGCACTAACCGTAAACGGGCACATCGTTCTGCAAGGCGGAATTCTGACCGTAGCCCGTCTGAAAAAGCGTTTGCAGCCCCTCCTGAAAACGAGGCAATTTTAGCCGTCCTTCTTTGTTTTTTGATTTGCTTCAGGCCACCCCTTTTAATTGCTGCTTACCAAACCTTGAGCAAAAGCCCTTTCAGGTATTCACTTTCGGGAATGTGTAATGCAACGGGATGATCCGCATCCTGACTTAAAAAACGCAGAATCTGTACCTGCCTACCCGCATCTAAAGCGGCATCGGCCACGATCTTGCGAAACAAATCCGGTTTCATCAGACCGGAACAGGAGAAGGTAAACAAATAGCCGCCCGGCCGTAAAAGTTTGAAGGCCTGTAAATTAATGTCTTTGTACCCTCTGGCGGCCCGGGGTAAATGGCTTTGCCGCTCGGCAAATTTGGGCGGGTCCAAAACAATCAAATCGAACAGACGATCTTCTTCCGTAAAACGCCGTAAGAGTTTAAACACATCCCCTTTAATGTGTTCAAACCGTTGCGCATTCAAATCATTTACAGCCACATTGCGCTCGCTTTCGGCAATCAACGAGCCAACGGCTTCCACATTAACGATGTGTTTAGCTTTGCCTTGTGCCGCAGCCAGACCGAATCCGCCGGTGTAAGCGAAGCAATTCAACACCTCTTTCCCGGCGGCAAAACGACGCACCAGCAGGCGATTGGCCCGTTGATCCAGATAAAATCCGGTTTTGTGCCCGTTTTTCACATCCACCAAAAAACGCAAACCGTGTTCTTCGATTTCAATCCGGTCGGGCGGTTCCGCACCCGTTAACACTCCCTTTTGTGCTTGCAGTCCTTCCTTCTGGCGCGCTTCGCTATCGGATCGTTCATAAATACCTCGGGGCTTTAGCAGTGCGTTGACGGCGGCCACAATTTCCTTCTTCCAAAATTCGGCCCCGGCACTCAAAAACTGCAGCACCGCAAAATCGGCATAGCGATCGACAATCAGGCCCGGCAAACCGTCGGCTTCGGAGCTGATCAAACGATAGGCATTGCTCGTTTCCGCCAGTTTTAAGGCCTGCCTTTTGGCCAGCGCTTGTTTTATGCGCGTGTGGAAAAAAGCGGCATCGATGGGTTCAGTGGGATCAAATGACCAAATACGCACACGGATTTGCGATTTACCCGAAAAAGCACCGACAGCCAAAGGAGTACCGTCGTGCCGGAGAATGAGCACCGTTTCCCCGTTTTTAGGTTTGGGCTGTGCTTTTTGAACCGCCCCGGAGAAAATCCAGGGGTGACGACGCAACAAAGAAGCCTCGCGCCCTTTTTTTAGTACAACCGATTTCATATTTTAATTTCCTCTTCTT
>CAZHIZ010000153.1:4170-8407 GCA_964532875.1 uncultured Caldithrix sp.
CGCAACAAACATAATTCACCCCATCATCAATTTTAAATGGGCCCCGACTTTAGATACCGCAGCTAAAAAACGAGCTTTAGTCCGTTCAATGCCCATTAACCGTCGATTTTTCCCTTGCTTCTCACATTTCCATTTTTCGCAATGCACCCCCTTTTTTCGTATATTGAATAAAAAATATTTGGAGAATAAAAACATGGTCAAGCCCACATTTTTTAAACGTATCATCTTTTTAGTCGCTTTAACGGCAACCGTACTTGGCGCCCAACAACCGAAAACCATTTTGCACCTTGACTGGGGCACGGGTGATGATCAGGCCGGATTCCGTAAAGCTCCCGAAGCCTATTACGGCCCACAGGCTTTTCAGATACGCAACGGGGCTCTCTGGCTTTTGGATTCTCCCAATCATGCACTTAAAAAATTTAAAAACGGCTCCTTCGTACAAAAAATAGCCATCCCCTTTTTTGCCGATGATTTCTATTTAACTACGCCGGATCAATATGCCCTGCTTAGTGACAATACGGTGTACATGTTTAATGACGGACGCATTAGCGCTCTCTATCGCCCGGCCGATCCCACCACAATCATTGAGCGTTTACAATCTCCGGACGATCGCCAAATTTTGCTCCGCTTTTCCGATGGTAAAATGCGTATTTTTGACCCCCAGTCTCAAAAAATCATGGCCTTGCAATCAAAGCAGGCTCAAGCCACATGGGATATTCGTCTGTTGCGCAAAAACGGCCGCACGGCCGAAATCCGAATCGGAAACACATCTTCTTTTACCCTTCGTTTCCCTGAAAATAATTTGGCCAGTTTGCGCTTGATCGGGCAAGATGCGCAGGGCCGCTTGTACATCAATTTTGAATTTTTCAAACAACAAGTGCCCCTTTTAGTCGAACGACGCATCATGGTTTTTACGCCGCAAGGGCAAAAACTACTAACGCTTCAAATTCCCGTTAATAACTACACCCAAATTTTTCGCGATACCGATCTTCAACCGGACGGGAAATTGTACCAGATGCGTACCCGCAAGGAAGGGCTGGAAATCGTAGTCTGGGATTTACATGCATTCTTTAACGCCCACAATCCGCCTGTTTTACGTTACCCGGATCGCTTTTGGCAAGGCTTGCAATACAATTTTTTAATCACCCCCGACTCCGTTCAGAATCGTTTGCCAAAGTCCGCGGCCTTTGAAGACTACCCGCAGGTCATTGCACATGATGCTCTGACGGTTGCCCAGAATTACGTGGAACTCGCCTGGACCTGCCTGCCCGAAAATATCACCAACGGCGTGGTTTACGACGATCAGGGCTACCCGGTACGCACACCGGACTGGGTTACCGTAGGCGAGGATCAACACGTACCTTACAAATGGGGCGGATTCGAAGACATTGAAATGTTTTTGAACGGGCTGGACATTTTGAAATACGCCGGCGATAATTACACCAGCAAATGCTGCGGCAGCGATGCGGCTGTGGGTGTCGATTGCTCCGGATTTGTTTCCCGCTGCTGGAACCTGCCCAAGCATTATTCCACCAGCATGATGGACGACGCCCTGACCAAACCCTACATGAACTGGAGCGACTTGCAACCGGCCGACGCGGTGCACAAAGTGGGACACGTGCGTTTGATGGTTAAACAAAACGGCAACGGCAGCCTAACCGTGGCCGAAGCATCCGGCAAAGATTGGAAGGTCTCCTATCGTACCTATTATTACGGCGACCTCTCCGCCTACACTCCGCGCTATTACGTTAATCGCGAAGGAGCACCCGGCAATATTCCCCAGCCCCGCATGGACAGAGTCACCTTCAACACGACGCAGGCCGAGATCAACTGGGATGTGGGCGGTTTAGATAATATCCGTACCTTACAGATGTTCAAATCGACCGACGGCACCAGTTGGAGCGCCCCGATCTCAATTCCCAAAGACAGTTTGCATTTTTCCGAAACGTTAAATGAAGGACAGGCAGTTTACTATCGTCTGGCCAGCATCTCCCAATCGGACGGCAAACAGGGCCCCTATTCGGATGCCTACGGAGTGTACCGAAACGACAACAAAGTTAAGGTATTAATTGTGGACGGTTTCGATCGTACCACAGCTACCAACGGAGCCTGGCCCACCATTTACCACACCTTTGCCGTAACCCTTGGGCAGGCTCTGGTACACAGCGAAATTCCCTTTGAAACCGTGGACAACAAGGCCGTCATTGAACATCGGGTGTACCTTGGAGATTATCCGGCCGTGTTCTGGATTTTAGGCGACGAAAGCACGCACGACGGTACCTTTAATAAAGACGAGCAGGATTTGGTTCGGGAATATCTGCAAAACGGCGGCATGTTGTTCGTCAGCGGTTCGGAGATCGGTTGGGATTTGTCACATCTGGGAACCCGCTACGATTACGATTTTTACAGCAACTTTTTAAAGGCCGAATATGTCAACGACGATGCGGCCACCTATCTGGCGCACGGGAACGACGGTACCCCGTTTGCCGGCCTAACCCTACATTTTGATGACGGAACGCATGGCACCTACAATGTTAAATATCCGGACGTCATCAAACCCTTAAACGGTTCGTTAAGCGGTTTTACTTACGACAATGGCGGATCGGCCGGCGTGTATTTTAGCGGTACCTTTTCCGGGGGTAGCAAACAAGGCAAATTGGTATACATGGCCTTTCCTTTCGAAACCATTTACACGGAATCCGAGCGCAATGCTTTGATGGCCAAGATTGTGGATTTCTTCGATTTAAATCATCTTTCGGGCCTGACCGGTAGCTCCGCGACCATTCCAAACCGTTTGGAGCTACTGGGCAATTCACCCAATCCGTTTAACAATCAAACGCTCATTCGCTTTAAAACGCCACGGGCGGGCCGCATATCTTTGCAAGTTTTTAATCCTTTAGGACAGTTGGTTTTTGCCCGAACCATAGCTGTTAAAATGCCCGGAGTGCAAAAAATCGTTTTTAACGGCGCTCGTTTACCCAGTGGTTTGTACATTTACCGTCTGATGTTTCAATCCCCCAAAGGCGCGCAAGTCGAAAGCGGAAAGATGATTCTTTTAAAATAAACAATGATTTTTCACCGGGCCAACACGATTCCTTCGGTTTATTGATGTGGAATACGGGCCCGCTTTAGCCGGGAGAAAATATCAGCTTTTAAATTTTTGGGCTGAAGCCCAAAAATGGGGCGGGTTCCTGTTTCCACGAGCTAAAGCTCGTGGCTATTCATTTTTGCATTTTGTCCGGCCTGTCATTCTGAATCCCGATTCTTCGGGATGAAGAATCCCCAGGCTATCCTTAGCAATCTTGCCAGAAGCTTGATTGAAGACACCGGCATTACTGACAGTTGCTGGGGAAAAATACCCGGTATTTGCTAAGGACTCTCTCATCCACGAGCTAAAGCTGGTGGCTATTCAGGCCTAAAACAACTCGTCGTCCCGCAATTGTTTTTCCTTAAAATTGCAAATATTCATCCCCAAAAATCCAACCTTCCCAACTTCCCAATTCTAAATAGCCCCCGGCTTTAGCCGGGGGAAAATACGGCACCCCACATCAAACCAAGGGCTTTAGCCCAACTCAAAACCATATTTTTTGAGAAACAATTCATATTCTTCAGAAAAAGTCATCTTTTTATGATGCATCTCTTGATTTTTTATGTATTCCCGAACCTTCTTTACCTGGGAATGGCTCACCGATGCAGCAAAATATTCTTCTTGCCAGGCAAAACCGATTTTTAAATACCCGCTTTTATTTATCCAATGCGAGGACTCCCCTTTAATTAATTGCGTGACTTCACTAACAGATTGGGTTTTACCCAATGAAATCAAAATATGACAATGGTCTTCAACGCAATTAATGAAATCGATGTAAATATTTTTTTCTCTGGCATTTGCCCGAATATGTTCAATTAGCCTCGGTTTCAATTTTTTTGAAATTAATTTATCCCGATTTTTGGTGGAGAAAATTAAATGTACCCAAATTCTTACGAATGGCATTTTTTACCCCTTTATTTTTAATATTTTTAAAATAATCTAATTTGCCGGATTTTTCTACAAATAATTTAATTAAAAATTTGGTAATTATTATTTTTTTAGAGTTCTTCGGTTGAGAAAAAATAAAAGACATGGCATTATCTGAAGGTTTTCAGTTTGCCAAAAAATAAATTAAAATTTCCTTCTTTATTTTGGGCTGAAGCCCAAAAATGGGGCGGGTTCCTGTTTCCACGAGCTAAAGCTCGTGGC
>CAZHIZ010000154.1:0-4356 GCA_964532875.1 uncultured Caldithrix sp.
TTTAATTGATTGAGCCAAAGCGATTATTCCGGCAATGCTTTGGCTCTTCTTTTTATTAAATTTCATTTGCCTCTTGTATTTCCTGTCCTTAAGATATTTCTTTTAAAAAGACTAATGGATAGGTGGTGTTATCATGAAGCGTATTTTTCGGGGTCTTGTTTTTTCACTCTTCTTTTTTTCATTAGTACAAGTCAATGCACAAACAATTCCCGATTTACAGGATTTTGCCAGAACGCAATCCGGCGCATTAAAGGCCTGGATTCTGTTAAAAGACAAACCGCACGAGGCGGCTTTGTTGGCCAAGCCGGAAGCGTTGCTAACACCGCGGGCCATTCAACGGCGTCAATTGCGCTGCCCGCATCGACCGCTGGTGGACTTTACCGATTTGCCGGTTGCGCAGCGCTATGTGCAACGCATTCGGCAAAAAGTGCAGCGTATTCGTGTGGTTTCCAGGTGGCTCAATGCGGTTAGTGTGCAAGCTACTCCTCAGGCTTTGCAGGAAATAGCCCGTTGGCCTTTTGTGCGGCGCATCGATCCTCTGGCCGAAGGGCGGCCCTTGCCCCGCCCCAGGGTGTTGAAGCCGGTGGGTGCGTTGCACAAAGCAGTAACGACTCAAGATTCTTTACCCTACGGGCTTTCGCTCAAACAATTGGAATTGATTCATGTTCCATTTTTGCATTTAAAGGGCCTTTACGGCACGGGGGTGCGCATTTTAATGCTGGATGACGGCATCAATTTATTGTACAAACACGAGGCATTAAAGAAGGTTAAGATTTTGGCCACACACGACTTTGTACATGGCGATCAGGCCATCGACGATTCGGGGATTAAAGCTTATGAAGGTTGGCACGGTACCATGACTCTTTCCGTAATGGCCGGTTACACACCTCAAACTTTAATCGGCCCGGCTTTTGACGCCACCTTTATTTTGGCCAAGACGGAAGTGGATCAATTTGAGAGACCCGTGGAAGAAGATTATTGGGTGGCCGGTTTGGAATGGGGTGATAGCCTTGGGGCGGATATTGTGAGTAGTTCGTTAGGTTACATCGATTGGTACACACCGGCCGATATGAACGGCGAAACCGCCAAAACAACTATTGCGGCCGATCTGGCGGTAGAAAAAGGAATTTTGGTTTTCAATTCGGCGGGCAATGAAGGAGACAATGAGGATCATAATACGCTTATTGCTCCTGCAGACGGTAAAAAGGTATTAGCCGTAGCCGCAGTGGACCGAAACGGAGTACGCGCTTCGTTTTCTTCCGTGGGGCCTTCGGCGGACGGGCGTATTAAACCCGATATTGCCGCCATGGGGGTTAATGTTATCGTTGCCAACAGCAAAGATTCCAGCGGATATTCCTACTCCAGCGGTACGTCTTTTTCGTGCCCGTTGGCAGCCGGAGGGGCTGCTCTTCTTTTGCAGGCGTTTCCCACGGCCTCGCCGCAATTGATGACCAAAGCGCTAAAACGGACGGCTTCACAGGCCCGGACGCCCGATAAATATCTGGGCTGGGGAATTATCGATCTACAAAAAGCCTATGCTTATCTGGATACGGCGATCGTGCGTCACGATAGTACGGCCGGTCATCTTGTGCTTTTTCTTAGCGGGCCGAATCCGGCGAATACCTACACTTCCTTTTTTTACAGCATACAAAATCGCGCACTGGTAAAAATAACGATTTACAATATGTTGGGGAAAAAAGTGACTGTATTGCATGCCGGCATCAAAGAAGCAAATCAGAAAATAGAGACACGTTATTCCACTAAGAATTTAGCCTCGGGTGTTTATTTTGCCCGGATAACCATCCGCGAGCTGCAAACCGGGCACTCTTACAGCAAAGCCTTGAGATTTACGGTTCTGCATTAAGAAGAATCATTTTAAAAAGTCAAATATGGGGAACGATTGGAGCTATGTTGTAAAGAACGGATATTCGAAGAGATAAATCATTTATCTGGTCCCAATTCATGGCAATGTGAAAATCTTAGTTGAAATTTTAAGAAGAAAAGTCACGCTGCCACCCGGGTGTAATATGGGGTGCTTATTCCAAATAAGATGGCCCTAACAATAGGACCATCTGTGCCTTGAGGCTGGTGTGTTTTTGATAGCTATTCCAATTTTCGGTCTCTGTCAAAAACAAAGGATTGAAAAATGAACATGAAAATATCCGTAGCGGTTTGAAGCAAACGACATAAAAAGGATACCGCCATTTTTAAACAATAGCGGTATCCTTTTATTTGAAAATAGATGCTAAAGTCGTATTATTTAACTAGAACCATCTTCTTAAACTGATGAAAACGGCCGGCCTTTATTTCATAATAATATATTCCGGCGGAAAGCTGAGCGGCATTGAAATTTACCGAATGATAACCCGCCGCTTTGTGTTCGTTCAGCAGCACCGCCACCTTTTGCCCCAGCACATTGTACAAATTGATCGTTACATCCGCCGCTTGAGGCAGCTCGAAAACGATTCTTGTGCTCGGGTTAAACGGATTGGGATAGTTTTGTCTTAAAGCGTATCTCTGGGGCAGTCCGCCTGAGACGTTATCCTGCAAACCCGTGGAGGATTTGACATGTATTACAAACGGAAGGCTTTTAAGCGTTAATCCGCTTACAATGTCATTGGTGACTTGGCAGGTATAGGAACCGGAATCGCTTAAAGCCGCAGAGGATATTTTATAAACGCTCAGCGTATCGCCGGGCAGTTCCGTTCCGTCTTTGTACCATTGATAGTGGTTGGCGCTGCCGCCCACCTCAACGGAAAGGACGATGGAATCTCCTTCGACCAGCGTGCTATCCATTTCCTCCCCGACCTTCTCCTGCGGAGAATATTGCAAGTTGGTAAATACCATATTGGGCTCGATATCTTCGAAGGTTAGCCGATTTCTCTGTACATAAAAATAAGTTAAGGTTGGCAACAAAGCGCTTAAATCCGGCAGATTGTCAAAACGGTTGTCGCTAAGGTCCAGATAAGTCAATTGGGACAGATTTTTCAACGTATCGGGTACTTCGCCGTAAAAGTCATTGTTTTTCAAAGAAAGTCGGTATAAATCCGTAAAATTTCCCAACCACTCGGGCACCGGGCCGGTAAAATTATTATCATTTAAATTCAGAGTCGTCAGATTGGTTAAATTTTTCAGGGTGTCGGGAATTTCTCCGCTGAGCTTATTGAATGACAACGAAAGTTCCTTAAGCGTGCTTACTTTGCCGAGAGACTCGGGGATGGGACCGCTTAGTTGATTATGACTTAAGTCCAGGCTTTGTAATGAGGGTAGATCCCCAAGAGATTCGGGGATAGAGCCGTATAAATGATTATGCCATAAGGCCAAATTCGATAATTGGTTTAAATGTGCGATGGAAGCGGGGATTTCACCGGAAAAATTATTCTGGCTAAGAATCAATAGTTTAAGGCTGGTTAACTGATCAATCCAGGCGGGGATTTCGCCGCTCAACCGATTTTTTTGCAGACCCATAAACCACAAATGGACCAGATTGACCAATGAATCCGGCAGATGGCCGCTAAGTTTGTTATGGGCAAAATTAAATTTTGTTAATGCAGTCATTTTCCCCAGCTCGTTCGGCAGCGGCCCGTCGAGATTGTTGCTTGTCAATTCAATTTCCTGAACCCGTCCGTCGATCACCTTCACCCCATACCAGGTAGATACGGGCTGATCGGTCAGCCAATTATCCTTATGAGTCCAGTTCTCTCCGTTGGTGCTGTCATACAGAGCGACCAGCGCCAAAGAATCCTGAACCAAAGCGGATGCTACGTTTACATGGATAGGCCGGCTGTACAAGGTTAAGGCAGTAGCTATATTATTTCGTATCCTGCAGATATACGTTCCGCCGTCTTCCACGGCCGCGGAGGCAATACTGTAAATAGAGTCCGTGGCGCCACTAATAAGCGTGTCGTTCTTAAACCACTGGTAGTAATTTGCCGTTCCGCCCACCGAAACGGACATGGTATAGGAATCGCCCTCCGTAATGGATGCATAAACTTCATTGCCCACACTATCTTGATACAAGTAATAGAAATTAGAACCGAAGGTCTGGCTGTTCGTTTCGAGGTCTTCAAACGTTAAACGGTTGTAATGCACATAAAAAGTTGAAATATTCGTCATTCCCGAGAGATCCGGCAAATCCTGCAGTCGGTTATGGTCAAGGTAACACAGTCGTAAATTTGCCAAACGATTAAATTCCGGCGGAACGGCGCCGCTAAAGAAATTATCGCTTAAGTCCAGAATATCCAGGTTGGTAAGTTCGGCAATTTCCGCCGGTATATTTCCTTCGAGATTGTTGTTCTGTAATTTTAACTGGGTTAAGTCTCTTAATTTGCCCAGCGATGCGGGAAGCTCTCCCTG
>CAZHIZ010000154.1:4456-8386 GCA_964532875.1 uncultured Caldithrix sp.
ATTGAAGTAACCCTGTCGCGCGAAACGGTTATTCCGTACCAGTCGGACAGAGGCCGGTTGGTTAGCCAATTGGTATTATTGGTCCATTGATCGCCGTCGGTGCTCTTATACAGCGCAACCAGGGCCAATGAGTCCTTCTCCATATTCTGTGCATACACAGCGGTGTTCCACAAAAATAAGGTCAACAGGAACAGTGAGATAATTTGTAACCACTTCATAAAACCATTTCCCCCTTTTGTTTAATGATTATTAAATCGGACAAATTTTTCCTGCCCGGCATCTTATCTG
Organism: uncultured Caldithrix sp.; assembly: GCA_964532875.1. Classification (GTDB taxonomy): domain Bacteria; phylum Calditrichota; class Calditrichia; order Calditrichales; family Calditrichaceae; genus Caldithrix. Next base: position 4,745 of record CAZHIZ010000154.1, read on the forward strand.
TGTTTTTAGAAAAAAAGAGCTACCGGTCCCCCCAAAGAACCTCTTTAAAACTTTTCGATAATGTTGTTTTTACGATTGATTATTAATAAAAACGATGAATCAATTTATCGCCACGTTGGCAGGAATGTTTCAGATTAGCGGGGAAACTAAAACATTCTTGTTATGCAGGTTAAAAATGCTTTTTTGATTCTTCGTGATTTCAATATCTTTTTATTTCTTCGTCAATATAAATTAAAACTTAAAAGGATTCTACCTATTTTTATTAAATGAGAGAAAAACCTTTCCTATTAAATTTCAACTAACTTTAAGATAACGCTCAATTCCTTCCCCTGATACGAAAGGGGAGACGACTTTAATCGTGCATCATTTAGGAAGGGAACAAGAGAGATACGCCGGGTTAAAAAAGCTTCATTCTTTTGTCCGAAAACGCTTTTTAACAGGATTAAACAGGTCAAAATAAAAAAGGTGGATCGAGCAATCGACCCACCTTAAAGTTTTAGATTCAACTTTAAAGGCCAAATTCATTTTGTCTTTTCAGGCAAAAGTACATAGCGCAAATAGCGATGAGTATTCAACAATTTTTGCGCCATGGTGTGCACATCTTGCAAGGTTACCGCCTGAATCAAATCATCAATTTTTAAGATGTGCTCCAGAGGAATATCGTTTAAAACGGCAAATTGCAAGCGGTTAAGCCAATAGGGATTTTCACGCATGCTGTCTTTGTATTCATGCAAATCCATTTCCTTGACTTTATTCAAATATTTTTCCGTTGTGCCGAAATTACGCAAACTGTCCACTTGCTTGAACATGGCGGCGTTTAGTTCATCTACCCGTTCGGGGCTACAGGTGTAACGAATTTGGATCTGGTAACGTTGACGCGGATAATGTGAAAAACGGTCTCTCACACTGGGAGCATACGTACCGCTTTTATCTTCACGCAAATGCTCGCGCAATTTAATATTCAAAATTTCGCTGACGAAATGGCCTTTGATTACATTGGGCAAAGACCATTGAAACGGCCCGAAGAAAATGACGGTCTGGATGCTTTTTGGTTCCATTCCTTTGTGCAAACTACGGTCGATGACGGTTTTAGGATAGGAATAGGTGACATCACGCCATTTTTCATGACGATTTAAAGAAGGCAAAGCGCCTAAGTATTTTTCGATAAAAGGCTTGAGCGTATCCGGTGTAAAACTGCCCACGAAAATAAAAGTAAAGTCGCTGGCATCTGCAAAACGATCGCGGTAAAATTGTTCTGCGGTTTTCAAATCGACCTGATTGAGTAATTGGGGAGTTAAACTTCGGTAGCGCGGATTGTGCTGGGTTAATGCCGCTTGAACGGAATCGCCATAAACGAAACCGGGATTCCGGCTTAGGTTCTGCAAATAGCGCATGACCTTGTTTTTGTATGCTAAAAAGGCCGTGCTGTCAAAACGCGGTTCCGTAAAATTCAAATAAATTAACTGAAACATGGTCTGCAAATCTTTTTTAGTACAAGCCCCGCGCAAACCTTCGTGCAGTTCGTCGATGTAGGGGCTAACCCGCACGATTTTGCCGGTTAATAGTTTGTTTAACTGCAAACGAGTAAACGGACCTACGCCCGATTCCCGTTCGATGGCAGCCGCCAACTTGGCGGAAATCAATGTTTTATTATCAACCAGCGAATAACCGCCCGGGCTCACGGCACGGAAGGAGATTTCATCGTTTTTAAAAGTGGTGGGTTTTAAAATCACATGTACACCGTTGCTCAAAACCCATTCGGTTACACCGATTTCAGGATGTTTGATTTCTTTAACCACTCTCCCGCTGCGGATCGGTTTGGCGATTAAGTTTTTAGCTGCCATCTTATCCACGTATGGCCCGATTTTCATGGACTGGACTTTTTTAATGAGCGCCATTAAGGTATCCTGGGTGGGAATGGTAACACCTTCTTTTTGCGGTCCGGTTACTTCAATTACGCGATCCTTAATGTGCAACCACGATTGCACGACTTTGTTCACATCCTTAACGGAAATGGTGGGTAACAGTAACTTGGTCATTGCGTATTCGCGTTCGATACCCGGCACGGGTTCCACGTAAAGGAAGTGACGCTGGTATTCGCCCACAAGATTGGAAGAGCGGGTTTTGTTGCGCTCGGCAAAGGCTTTTTCCATATTGCGTAAATATCCCTGTTTGTACCGGGCTAATTCGGTTGGCGTAAATCCGTATTCGCGAATACGTTTGGCTTCGATTAACAAGGTTTTAAAAGCGGGAAGAAGTTGATCCGGGCCGCACATGGCGGACAGGCCGAAGATTTCAGTCGGTAAAACCAAACGGGATTTAAAGGCACCGCCGGCAATAAACGGCGGATTTTTCTTTTGCGTATATTCGTTCAGGCGAGCGGAAAGCATTTGTGTGGCCAAATTTTCGATGATCATTTCACGATAGTCGCCCACGGTTTTTTGTGTATCGGCTTTCATTTTGTATTCGATGCTGACCTGAGCCGAAGAGGCTTCCGGATCGGTGGCAATGGCAAAGAGGGTCGTATCCTGAGGGGGGACATCGTAATATTTGCGTTTGGGGGCATTCGGCGGGTCTTGAATGCCGCTAAAATGTTTTTTGATCATGGCTTCGATTTCTTTGGCATCGAAGTCTCCCACTGCGATGACACCCATCAGTTCCGGACGGTACCATTTGTGGTAAAATTTTTTGGGCACGTCCGGGGTGAAGGTCTCCAGTACTTTTATTTTACCGATGGGCAAGCGCTTGGCATAACGTGAATCTTTGAGTAGAATGGGCAGGATTTTGTCCCGAATACGTTGAGCCGCACCTAAGCCGCGTCGCCATTCGGAAATAACCACACCGCGTTCTTTGTTTACTTCCACCGGGTCGTACGTTACGTTGTGTGCCCAGTCTTCCAAAATGAGAACAGCTTTTTGCAAAAGGGGTAATGAATCGGTCGGTACCTGCAACATGTACACCGTTTCGTCAAAACTGGTGTAGGCATTCAAATCGGCTCCGAAGCGCATGCCGATGGATTCCAGATAATTGACCAATTCCTGTTTTTTGAAATGTTTGGTGCCGTTAAAGGCCATGTGTTCGCACAAATGGGCAATTCCCTGCTCGTTGTCGTTTTCCAGAATGGAACCCGCTTTAACAACGAGACGAAAAGAAGCCTGTTTTTGCGGAGTGTGGTTTTCTCGAATGTAATAGGTTACGCCGTTCGGCAATTGCCCTTTGATGATGCGGGAATCGAAAGGCAGCGGTTGATTTAAATTGGGCTGTTCGGAAACGTTTGGTTTTTGCAGAACACTGTGCATCGTTTTTTGATTACAGGCGCTCAGCAAAAGACCGGCGACCAATAATAGAGAAAATACAATGTGTTTCATGAAAAAATCCTTTGATTTAAATAAAACATCGGGAAAAGTATCGCTTTTTGTTTTCACAAGAAGTCGAATTTACGCAAAATTAAAAAAAAGTTGCAAAGAATATTTTACAACCCGTTGGAGTTTTTAAAATAAATCATTGGCTAACCGGGCAAGTTGAACGGTTGAATGGTTTAACAGGATTTTGTCCATGGGTTGTCGGTCGCCTTTTAACAGCAGCGAATGCACGGATTAAATTGAATTGTTCCATATTAGAAAAATCTGTGTCTATCTGTGT
>CAZHIZ010000155.1:0-6482 GCA_964532875.1 uncultured Caldithrix sp.
TCGGCTTTGATGGGCGGCAAATTATCATTGAGCTCGGTTAATAAATCGATGTCTTCGCTGATTAACTGCCGCAGCATTTTACGCAAATCATTAATAATTTGATTGATGCGCACAATACGCGGTTCGATGATTTGCTTACGGCTAAATGCCAGCAACTGGCGGATCAAATTTTCGGCACGCCGACCGGCCCGCAAAATATGATGCACGTGAACCAGTTGGGGATGGTCGTGCGGCAATCCGCGACGGATCATTTCGGCATAGCCGTTGACTGCCGTTAAAATGTTATTAAAATCGTGGGCAATGCTACCGGTAAGCAAACCAATGGATTCCATTTTTTGCGCCTGAAAAAGCTGTTGCTCCAACTGCTTCTTTTCGGTAATGTCGCGCATAATGCCTTCGTAGGCCACCACTTGCCGCTGATCGTTCGTTACCGCATTGGCCGTTATTAGAGCAATTAGTTTTTTACCCTGTTTGTTTTTCAGAAAAACTTCAAAATCTTTAACAAATCCCTTTTCCTGCATGATTTCCTGAAATTTATTACGGTCTTCGCTGTTCCAATACAATTGTCGCACATTTAATTTGAGAACCTCATCCAACGACTTGTAGCCGAATAACTTAACACCGGCAGGATTCATATCGACAATGCGCCCTTCCGGCGTGGTTACGAAAACCACATCGGCCGAACGTTCGAATAACATGCGCAGGCGCCCTTCGGAACGGCGTAAATGCTCACGCGAATGTTTGCGATCCAGCGCATTCAGAAAAATAAGACCGGCGGTATTGAGCGTACGCTCGGTAAACGAAGGCCACGCTTCATGTAAGGTAAGAGAATCCAATCCGATAAACCCGACAACCGCTTCATTAATGGACAAAGGTACGATGTACAAAGATTTTACTTCTTCCACTTTCCAGATGGATTTAAGGGTGCTGGCTTCCAGGGGCAATTGATCGATGTCAAGCACTTCCAAATGGGATTGACGCTTTAAGGCTTTAATAAACCAGCTAAAATCTTCATTGTCCACCTTTTCGTGGCGGGCAATTTTTTCTTTAACTCCCTCGTTACGATATTCATGCGATTTGTTAAGTACCGTGCCGTTTTTGGCAAAAAAGTACAGGTAAGCCCGATCGGCATCAAAATAGCGGCAAAGCGTTTTCAGGCCGTTAACAATCATGGTGTCCGTATCTTCGGTGGGAGCCTGAATAAAACGAATGGCCAAATTGGTCAACGATTGTTCCAACTGCAATAAATTTTTCAAATCGATGACATCGCCTTGTAAATCTTTAATAATGCCCTGCTGCTTAACGGTCTGATCCTGTACGGTGTCCAAATTGTTTTGCAATTCCTTCAGTTTTTGGGCCTGAGGTTTCAGACGGCTTATTTGCTCATTCTGTTCGGTCAGATGTGTTTCCAAACGTTTTTGAATCACGTAATAAAACAGACCGAAAGCATTGGCAAAAAGCGGGGGCAGAATGAGCGCCCAGTTATTAGCTGCGGATTTTTCAGGATACAAATACAAATAGGCAAAGTAGGCCAATGTGGCTAAAAAATTGGCCGGAACGGATTGCCATAAATTGGCAAAAAAGAAAAGATACCCGGAAAGAACAATGAGCGTAATACCGATCGATAGAACAAAAGGCGAAGCTCCCAGGGTTGCATGATACAGAAAAATCAAACCGACTACGGCACTGAAAATGGTAAGTAATTCGCTGATTAAAATAATGTAATATTGCGAGGTGCTGCGCAAAGTGATAACCGTAATGGCCCAAAAGACAAAAAACAGCCAGTAAAGGGGTGAAAGTAACAAAGGATGGACTAACGTGCTGGCCGTTAAAATGAGTGCCCCGAAAACAAGGTACACACCAAGTAAGCTTCCTGCTCCAAACCAATGGCGGCTTAACGAAACAAATGAGGCCGTCGGTTGGACTTTGACATCCTGTTCAAAGTTATTCACGTAGTTCTTCGACATTTTCGTTTACTTTCCTTATTAATATATTGCAAAATTTCATTTTTGCAAGATTATTTTGCGATCGGCTCTGAATTTACGGCCCTGTAAATGAATGAAATAAATACCGCTGGCTACCGGAATACCGAACCTGTCGGTGCCGTCCCAAATAAAGGTGTGGTAACCGGCTTCTAACACACGCCGCTTGCTCAATGTTTTTACTTTACGACCGGTAATATCGTAAATCACGATCGACAAACGATCGGCTGCCGGTAAATCCACCTGAATGGTGGTGCGGCTATTAAAAGGATTGGGGTAGTTCTGGTGCAAACGGAACTGCCGCGGCAAATCGCGAAAAGCGGCCAGCTCGGCTTTGACAAAATCCTTTTTGCCCACAAGCAGGCGTAGGTTCTGTTTAGTACCGTGCAATTGAATGGGAAGTTGTGCGTAACGCACGCCGTTTTGCGGACTCACCACGCACCATTCGAAGCCGGCCGGCAATGAATCCGCCTGAAGATCCAGTTGAATGGTTTTACCCGTGTTAGAGCAAATCGTAAAATCGAAGCGGTAACCGTCCTGTTGCCCCGGCCTGAAGTCAGCCGTCCATTTGGGCCCGATTTGATCTTTGTCCGTGAAATACAAAGAGACAAACGTACCGATCACCGGCGGTTCGGGGATGTCAAACGAATCGCGTCCTTCTTTGGCGCCATCCCGCACACCGGCAAAATTGATGTCATCGTAAAAGCTCCCGCTCCGTACTTTTAAGCGGAAACGCCAGCCGTTTTCCGGGGAGCTTTTTAATTTGGCCATGCGTGCCGTTGCGGCCAACGGTGCAACCTGCACGGTCATGTTCTCCGGAGCTTTGACGGCATATCCTTTAAAAGGTACTAAGGTGTCGGCAATTTCCCAGGCTGCCCCGTTGAAATAGAACAGAGTTAAGTTTTTATCGGACTGCACGTTTTGCCAGGCCACCGGAAATGCGAAGGGATCGCCGATCATATTCCATCCTTTGGCCAAATGCAAAACAAAGGGCAAAACGGCCGGAACGGAACGGACATTATCCACATCCAACCGTACGGAGTCGGCCGTAATCAAATAAAAAGCCTTGCCGGGCGACAAGATTTTGTCCATTTTATTCAGTTCCGTAAACTTCTTTTGCGTGGCATCCCAATCGAAAAAGCGATAGGAAGAAGGATCGTAGCCGCCCAAATCGTCCGTAAACAAATCGGCCAACGTTTGGGAGGCGCTTTCCAGGGGCAGAGAAATCATGCGGTATTTTTCGGGTTGCATCTCGTAGGGATAGTCCGCATGCGGCACGCGTACCTGCACGGCCAACGGTTGCTGAGCGCCGTTTGCCGGGAACAGGGTCACGCGCCCGCCATGGTACACTTTAAAATAGAGTGCCAATCCGCGCATGCTCACCAGATTGGAATCGATAACCGCCTGCCAGGAAGCATCCGCTTTTTTCTCCATAGCCAATTGGCGGAAGGTCGTTTGCCCGCCTTGCTTCACAAAAACCTGTGCCTGACGGATGGTTGTACTGTCATCCATGGCACGGATGGAAACCGTGAAATCTTTACCCGCCGTGACGTGCAGAGAATCGAAAGTCGGTGTAACGGTAGCCGGCGTGGGGTCGATTTTCCCTTGTCCGTACAAAACAAATTGCATGGGTGAGCGGGCATCGTTACTGAAAACGGACAAAGTGGCTTTGCGCTCTCCGGCTGTTTGGGGTGTAAAACGAATGGCAAAATTGGTAAGGCTATCGTTCGCGGCAAGTTGCATCTGGCGCGGCGCATTAAGTGTAGAAAAATCTCCGCGATCTTCCCCGCTGATGGCAATGCTGTCGATGTGCAGGGGGGCATTGCCCACATTTATTAAAACACATGCTTCCTGTTTGTTTTCGTTCACAAAAACGGAACCGAAGTTCACACTGTCCGGCAGAGTACTCAATAACAACGGCGCGCTGGCAGCGGGCAGGGCGATGCCGTGCAAAGAAACCGCAAGCATCTTGCTTTGCAAATCCGCCGAAAAAATGAGCAGTTGCGCCCGATGCACTCCGAGCGCATGCGGTACATATTCCACAGGAAGTTCCAAAAGAGTATCGGACGGCTGTAAGATCAAATTAACGCCGTTAAGATCGAGTTTAAACTGAGCCGAATCCCGACCGGTTAATTGCAGGGAATCGATTTGTACTACAACCCGGCTGTTATTGCGAATCGCCAATTTAGTTAGACTCACGCTGTGCACGGCCTGTTTCCCGAAATCGATTTGCGCAGGAGCGGCGAGATAGGCGGAATCGGCCTGCGCCTTGAGCGAAATCAGCAACGGTCGTTGATAGGGATCGTTCCAATGAATGCGCAAAACCGAATGGAATGCTCCCGCATTTGGCGGGACGAAAGCCACCGGTATCAAAAACGAATCGGAAGGAGCGATTTGTATGGCCCCCGACCAATCCGGAAGGCGGAAGGCATGGGCAGGATCGTTTACCACAGAGAGGGTATCGATGATTGCCGTGGCCGAACCTTCATTGCGCAGCAAAAGTGTGACAACAGGGCGCCGGAACAGTGAGATAGCACCGAAATTCAGGGAATCGACAGAGGCGCTCAAAAGAGGCGTTACGCCCTGCCCTTTAACCGACACCGTTCGGGGATTAACAAACGGATCGTTGGAAAAAAAGCGCAGACGCGCCTCTTGCCGGCCGGTTTTTTGCGGAGCGAACCCCACTCTAAGAATTAAGGTATCGATTTGGGGACGCAAATCCTGCGGAAACTGTAATGCGGGAAATTGGAAATCCGTCCCGTTCTTGCGATCTATTTGCAGCGAATCGATGCGCAAATCGTAATCACCGCGATTGACAATTTTAATCTGTCGCTCGGATGACGTCAAAATGATCGTCGGCGGGAATAATAATGTGTCCGGATCGAGTGCCATTTCCGCAGCTTTGGCCTGAGCCGTTAAATCCACTTGCAAAGAATCGAATCGCGGATCGTTTGCCGCAATATTGAATTCCGCCTGCAACAGACCGCTACGTTGGGGGGCACATCGTATTTTGATAACGAGAGAATCGTCTTGTGGATTAACGGTTAGATCACCTTTGGCCAGCCACCAGAAAAACGAGGCGGCGTCCGAACCGCTCAGCCCGAAGTGGTGCACCAGCAACGGCACATTGCCGGAATTTTTCAGCGTAAGCGAAAGTACGGAATCATGCGGGGCGATAATCGTATCGAAATCGATTTTGGAAGATGACAGCGCAATGTAAGGCGCCGTGGCCGTTGCGGAAAGAGGGATGAGGCGCAGGGGACGGAAAGGATCATTACTGACCACACGCAAGGTATCCCGGTAAAATCCGGCCGTATCGGCATGAAACTGAATACGCAGCGGCACATGGTCGGCACCGGCAGCCATTAGGAGAGGTGCGTGAGTTTCCAGCGAGAATTGCGACGTGTTGTGCAGCAGAGCTAACGAATCGATACGGAGTTCGGCATTGCCCGCATTACGCAAAAAAAGGGTGACCAGCGAATCCCGTAAGACGCGCACGGAATCAAAATCCGCCTGCAAAGGGGAAATTTCCAGATAAGGTGCCAATCCCCGGCCGTTCAAAGAAACGGACAACGGCGATTCGTCCGGATCGTTACTGAAGATGTCCAGTTGCGTTTGGAAATCGGCGATGGTATCCGGTTGAAAATAGACGGTCATGGTAATCACGGTATCGCTCTGCGGGGCCAGTTTGTCTGCGGAAAATCGATAGCTGAATGCGGAAGAAAAAACCCGGGCGCTGTCCAGATGCAACGTATCGGTTCCCAAATTGTAAATTTTAAGTTGTAACGAATCCTTTTGCCCGACAGGCGTAGGCGGAAAGTCCAACTCTGTGGGCATGACGAAAATATCGGCAACAACCCCCCGACCGCTAAGGGCTACGGTACGATTTTCCACGTTGCTGTTTACTTCCAGATAGGCGCTAAACGGTAGGAGTCGCGCGCCCCTGGGATGGAAAACAACGGGCAGGCGCAAGCTATCGGCCATGGGAATGGTAACGGGCAAGTTAGGCATTTGCACACTAAATTGCGCCGAATCCGATCCGCCGAGCGTAATTTGGTTTAGGGTTAAATCGGCATCGCCGTAATTTTTTAACAAAACAAAACTTTGCAGGGAATCGCCCAAACTAACATCGCCAAAATTGAGACTGTCCGGCCGGACAAACAAGGGGCGGTACCACTTGCGTGCCAGAGGGCCGCCATAAGCGCCCATATCGTTACGCAAACCGCCCAAGGAAGGGGGAAAATAGAGATCGTTCCATTCATCGCTGGGATCGCCGGCATCAATAGCCGGTGATTGAGGCAATAGATTAAACTGCCATTCCGTGTCGGCGAATTGCGGATCCGTCATGATATTGGTACTGCCTAAATTCGGCTGATCCACATCCGAATAGGTAACCAGTGTCGTTCCGGAAACATTGGCAATTTGATTGAGGGCATTGTTAAAAAAAACAATGGAGCTGTTGATGGTCACCTTACTGCCAATTCCGATGACCCCTTCTTT
>CAZHIZ010000155.1:6582-8363 GCA_964532875.1 uncultured Caldithrix sp.
ACAATAGCGGTTCCTTGATTGTGTTCAATATTTAATTGGCTGAAATCAAGATTGCACTTTGCGATTTTTAAAGCGTAACTTCCCGCGGCATCAGCGATTTTCACATAAGAAAGCCGACATTGGGATGACGCATTGTTAAAAAAAACTCCCTGCCAACCGTCGGTATTTCCCGCTGCGCTTTGAAAAACAATCGAGTCTTCCGGCGTCCCAAGGGCCGTCAAACTACCGGAAATTTCAAAGGAATAATTCCCCGCAAACTCCACCGTCACGCCCGGCTCGATGGTGAGCTGCAAAACTTGAATATTACCAACCACCTGATAGGGGCTTGCGGCCTTCACCCATGTTTCACCGTCAATAACGCCCGAAACCTGGCTTTGGGCCTGAAGAGTGCTTATTAAAAAGAAGATTAAAACGGAAAAAATTGCTCTGCGCATGTTGCTCAATCTGAAATGGGTTTTACAGGTTATTGTTTAATATTTACTAAGCAAAAATGTTTACCGTCCGCCTTCCGGCCAATCGGGCGGTAAAGGTAAGGTTTTTTTCTTACCCCCGTTTCCTTTTTGGGCACCCAAAATAATCGCTGTAGTGGCGGCGGCCGTTCCGCCGAGACCGATCCAGAAATAGGAATTGGTAAAAAACGATTTATTTTTAGGCTGAACCGCAGCGGAATGTACACTTCTTTTTTCTTTTTCCGCTTGTACCAGGGCAATAAAATTTGGCGGATAATCGGTAGCGGATGGCGTAAAATCTGGTTTGATATCCAAAATCTTATCGATGAGTTTGCGTGCCCCGTCTTCATCCAGCATGGCGCGGCGAATTTCGGCCAATAAAATCAGGGCCTGTAATTGTTGGTCTTGTTGTAAATTTTTCGTTTTGAGTAAAGCTAATAACCGACTTTGCGCTTGTTCGAATTTTCCGTTGGCGTAAAGCGTTCGCGCTTGTTCCAGGGCATTGTTGTTTTGCGAAGTTTGTGCCATACCGATTCGAGGTTGGAAGATAATTCCCAAACAGAAGATTGCAATCCAAACCACTATTTTTTTATTCATAGGCCGCTGCTTTGCATGTTTCCCGTTATTGCTCAAAACGGAATCGGAAGATTGCCGTTCATTGACTACCCGACATTCGGATTTTAATTTAAAAAAATTTTTTGTTCCATGTTAGTCTAATTGACAAAAAAATTACGAAAAAAGCAACAAAAAAGATATTTATTTATCCTTTACGGAGATATTTCGTTCGAATAGGCAAACTAATGTCAAAAACAGGTCAGGCAAAAATGACGTTTTGTGGTCAGGGAACGAGCAATGTTCTTTGGGATTAGAATACATTTTTAATGTATTGTTTGTTTGCCAATGGCCGGTTCGAAGATCCGCAGTGGCCGTGACATTCACCTATTCAATCAATTGATCTTTTTCTTTTTTGTACCCTTTCCGCCCGAGACGCTTTCCGTCTCGGGCACCTTCCCTACCGGTGGCAGGGGATGGATTTAGGGATGGGTGATTTTCCCTTCTTGTACCCTTTCTGTCATCGACGCATGCGTCGATGACATCTTCCCCTCATAGGGGAAGAATAGCAGGGCGTCAGCGTTTGCTCGTTTTGCTGTTAATTGCGATGGTTGGGCAAACATACTTTCCTATTCAACGATTCAACTCTTTTCTATTCAACCAACTCCCATTCAACCAGCCAACCCTTTCCCGCTCCCCTGTCCAATATCTTAATGAGCTTTTAGTCCATCTGCTTGTTCTCGCGTAAATGCTTAAAAAATTCCATCATCAAGGCAGCGC
>CAZHIZ010000156.1:0-8355 GCA_964532875.1 uncultured Caldithrix sp.
CATCCTGAAGATTTAGGTTGCGTATTGGATTAGAATTCTGTAAATTTGTGTTTTGCGAAGGGCGATTAGCTCAGTTGGTTAGAGCGCTACGTTCACATCGTAGAAGTCACAGGTTCGAGTCCTGTATCGCCCACCATTTTTATTAAGCTCCTTTTTTTCGGGGAGCTTTTTTTATGACTTCCCGGTATTTCTTTCCTCCGTTTCATTAACGCTATTTAAATTTCCATTTGATTGCTACCCGGTAGCGCTTTTTTAAGTACACAGAAAAACAAAAATACACAACGTTTTGAAATTGGCGGTTTAATTTCTTAATTTCAAAACAGGCTTTCTTCTCGTTTATTACAAAGGAAATTTACAATGTCAGCGAAGTTTGTTCCGAAAGTATCCCTTCTTCTAATAGGGTTTTTTGCTTTCCTTTTATTTTCGGCTCAAAATTCACAAGCTCAAAATCCCCTGCAATATCGGGCCCGTGCCCTTTCGGATACGGCAGGCCTGCGATTGGCTATTGATAATTACGGCCGTTTTGCCGGCGTTGCCATGCCTATGGGACTATGGGGCGATTTCCAGTACATTTCCAATATGTCCTTTATTTTAGGGATTCCCGGCAAAGATAAAAATGGACGGCCTTACCCCTGGGCCGTCGGATCCAAAAAGGCTTTCGACACTTCTAAAAATCAATTTTACACTGTGGGGGATGATACGACCTATTGGGGCCCAACCGTTTCGGAATCATGGGCCGATGATTCGCCCCGGCTGACCCATACCGATTGGGAAGCCATCGGCGGATTGAATAATCCCGCCGCAACGATCAGTTCGTTTTACCAAGAAAGTCTATTTACACTTCATTCTGATTCACTGCCGTTGATAGCCACGAGTACCATTCCCGAATCCTGGCCGCTCTCCCATGGCAAACCCTTCTGGCCCGGGCCGTGGGCCGTTGATCCCGATGACCCCTCGGGACAGGAAAAATTAAGGCAAATTTTCATCTCCGATCAGGACATTTATTTCGCTTTCGATGATCGTTACGCCAATCGCGACGACGATCCTCATCAGGGCTATTCCACGGGCGTGCGGGTTGATGCGACGTGTCATGCCTTCTCGGACAGCGCGACCAAAGGAATGATTTTTTTTGATCTGATTTTGCGTAATCAATCTGCCTACGATTACACCGCTGTTTATGCCGGCCTATATTTTGACGTGGATGCTTACACGGCTCTGGCAGACGGGCATTATTACGGCCGAACCAATGATGATGATTGGGCCGGCTTCAATCGTGCGTTGGGACTTGGTTACATTTACGATCCGGATGGAGATCACCAAAATCCTTACGTTGGCGAAAAGAAGCTATCTTACATCGGCCTTAAATTTTTACAGACACCGTTAGCCGCGCAAAATTTGGATTTGAACGAAGACGGTGTGAGCGATATTTACACAGGAAGCCCATTGGGTGTAACCGGTTTCCACTGGTTCGATTGGTACTATTTACCCGGCTTGCGCTTTAAAGATCCGATTTACCAGGAAGGGCCGCGTATCAGTACTTCAAATAAGGAAGAAATTCAATATAGGATTTTAGCCGGGGATGCTACGCATATTTCTGCTTACGATTCTCTGCATTTTTTTCATTTAACGGGGGCGAACGGTCGTGTGCAATCAACAGCCCGATTCGCATCGCCAAAGGATTTGCAAAGAGAATATCCCCAGGGTACGGATTGTGTGCTCATGCTCAGCACCGGCCCGTTCGATTTACCAAGCGGCGGCACTCAACCTTTTTCTTTTTGTCTCATTGCCGCAGCCGATTCCCAGAGCCTAACATTAAAAGCACGCCTGGCACAAACGCTATTCGACAACAACTACACCTCTTTAAATTCCGTACGGAAACGATTGCAGGTTGTAAAAGGATATGCTTTAGAACAAAATTATCCGAATCCCTTTAATGCCAAAACGAAGATTGTATTTCGGGTTCCCGAGCCGCAAAACGTACGTTTGGATATGTTTGACCTGCGCGGGCGAAAGATACGCACGCTGTTGAATGAATTCGTAGGCAAGGGGCAACACACGCATCTGTTCGATTTTAGTAAACAAGCAAGCGGCCTTTATTTCTATCGTTTAACAACGGCCAAAGGATGGACAAAAACCAGGAAAATGCTTCTGATAAAATAAGCTTTGAAGCGGATGGCAAATCGTTTGGATTCTTCTTTTAGATTAAAACGCAAAATACAAACCGGCATGAATGGCGTATTGGGTTGGCGCCAGTTTATCTTTGGTGATTAAGTGACCGTAATCGATGCGGATGGGCCCCAACGGCGTAATGAAGGCCAGGCCGAATCCTCCGGTTACCTTAATTTGCAGGGGATTCACATCACGCAATTCGGCCCAGACATTCCCCGAATCAATAAAAGTTTCCAAAACGACAAACCAAAACAAGGGCATGCGTAGTTCCGCGTTGGCCAAAAACAAAGCCTTGCCGCCGGCGGCTCGTTTTATTTTACCATTAGCGTCGTAATAAAGAGCCGGACCCAACATTTGTTCGTGATAGCCGCGTACGGTGGTTGCGCCTCCCGCAAAAAAACGATCGTCGAAGGGAATGGTTTTGTTAGGCACGGGTTCCAGAATGGCCCCTGCTTTTAAGCGGGTAGCAAAGGTAAAATGCCAGCGGGGGAAGCCTAAAACTTTCGGCCGGAACGGCTGGTAACGCTGCCAGGAGCCAACTAACGTTAAATAGCGGTTGATTTCAAAGTTGCCCGCTTCGTTTTTGCCGCGGCTGTAGCTGAACGACATGCTGAAATCGGTGTAGGAACTGTTGTGCGGATTAAAAATGTTTTTGCGTTTATCGCGTTTGTAATAAAAAGACAAGGCATAAACGGCGTTTTTGTTGATATCAAGCGGATTAATTTGTGTAGTGTCGATGGTTCCCTCTTTTAATAGCTGCACCAATCGGGCAGAAAAACCGGCGCGTAGTTCTTCGCCTTTGGTAAAGCGTTTATTAATATCAAATGATGTGCGGTAAATATCGAAATGGGCGCTGTACACCGGACGATATTGCGAAAACGAAAGTTTAAAAACACCGGGCGTACGCGTGTTTAAAATCCACGGCTCCACATAAATGAAGGTAGCCTGGTTGTCCGGATTGTAAATTTTATTTTGCTCAAAATTGTAATAAAACGAAGGCGTGAGAAAAAAACTGACGCTTCGCCCCGTACCGAATAAATTGCGGTGTCCTCCCTGAACCGTAAACTCCAGTTTATTCCCATAGTAAATATCCTGATCGTGAGCAATACCCAGCCGAAAACCCACCCAACGCGCTTTCTTTTCCTGAACAAAAATGCGCAGGGTCGCCTGTGTGGAATCTCCTTG
Source organism: uncultured Caldithrix sp. (assembly GCA_964532875.1). Lineage (GTDB taxonomy): Bacteria > Calditrichota > Calditrichia > Calditrichales > Calditrichaceae > Caldithrix. Next base: position 3,355 of record CAZHIZ010000156.1, read on the forward strand.
TTCCGGCTCCAGATCGAAGCGCACATAGCGAAACAATCCCGTGGCGTACAAATTTTGCTGGGATTTGTTCAGGGCCTGACGATTGTATTTATCGCCCGGTTTGATTTCCAGCTCGCGCCGGATGATGAATTTTTGCACCAACTGCATGCCGGAATATTGAATGTCTTTAATGAAAACCGTTGCGTTCTCCCGAATTTTAAAATAAACGGAAACCAATGAATCCTGTTCGAACAAATAGCGCGTTGAAATCTGGACGTAAGGTTTGCCCGAATTGTAGTAAATATTTTCCAGCTCGTGAATGGCCATATTGATGTCGTCTTCTTTAAAGGGAGCACCCGTTTTTAATGATTTCAAGATCGGCTTCAAACGTTTTAAAGGAATCTCATGTACACCGGCAAACAAAATCTTTTTCAGATAAAAACGCGGCCCCGTCCGAATCAAAAAATAAAGGCGAACTTTGTTTTTCCGTCGATTCAAGACCACGCTGTCTCTGACGGAGGCGTTCAGGAATCCGTAGTTTTTAAAATAATTGGTCAACAAAAGACGATCCAGCTTTACCAGTCTTGGTTCGTACAAACGGTTTTTGCGTGAATTAATAATTTCATCCAGATTAAAGTCATCTTTCAAATGAGCCGGAATAAAAACGATTTTTTCGATTTTTCTCCCGGCAGCCCGAATAGGCATGGCGCTAAAAGCGATCAACAGAACGATTACAATCCAATGCAGCTTCGTTCCGGGCTTAAATGCACAAAACCTCCGGCTGTTTTTTTGTTGATTTGATGACTTGTTTTTGCCTGCCATGCGATCCAAATTATTCCATCCTTATCAAAAAGAATATTCCCAATTAAGTCCGAATTTGATTCGCGTATTGCCGCGTTCCGTTTTTTCGTAATAGCTATCCAGCGACCAGTAGCGATTAATGCGGTATTGCAACCCGATGCGGTTACCGGCATCCCAACTTAAGCGCGGCGCCGGAATGCCGCTACCGAAATGGGTACGATATTCCACGTACAAATCGCTGGTTAAGTATTTGCCAAAAGCAATGGAAGCATCGCTCAAACCGTTGTTCAAACGCAAACGGTTCAGATCGACCAACGATTTGCTGGAACTGATTTCCACTTTGTCCAGACCTGTGAAGCGCTCGGTTCCCCGTTCGATGGCCGTTAAAATGGAAGTGGTGGCGATATTTTCACCCACGTTGCGCAAAGTGGAATCCGCATTGGTTTGTAGCGTGGAAATATCCGCACCCAGGGTCAGGAGTGCAATTTTATCCAGATAAGACATATTGATTTCCTGACCGTTTTCCAGAACGTGAATCTCCTGATGCAAATTATTCAACTCACCTGTTAAGGACAATTCAAAGGTACGGTTACCGATAATTTTAAAGGCTTTGAAATTAATATCCGGATTAATGGTCGGATTATTCTTAAAATCGATCGTGGCCGATTCCACGACAAAATTTTGATTCCACGAGGCGTATTTACCGCTCACGGCTTGCAAATGCCCCTGAATTTGCGGAGATGTGGACGGCGGTTGCATAGTAACTTGCAAATCACCCGTAAAGCTAATCCGAAAATTGTTGGTCAAATCCAGAGGCGAACTGGTGACCACAAAATTACCCGGAATTTGCAGACGCAGATTCAGAGCAATGTACGGAGGACCCGGGACGGATGCTCCTTCGGAAAGGTAGGCATTGCGTGCAATACGATTCAAATCGACTTCAAACACTCCCTTGGGAATGTACAAATCACCCTGTACCAGAATGGTATCCTGCCCTTGAATGGTCAAATTATCTGAACTGATTACAGCCGAAATATTCTGGATAAAATAGTCTGCATAAAATTGTTTTAGTTTAACTTGCAAATCGATGTCCGGTTTGGACAAATCGGACAGGCCAACCGTGCCCGAAGCTTGCAGCATCCCCTCCTGCGCATTTTTTTTAGTCCAAGGGAGTAAAGATGTCAAAAAAGCCCAGGCCTTTTGCCAAAAATCCTTTTCTTCCAAAGATTGAGCACTAAAATGTTTGATCTTCAAAATCGAATTTTTAATTTCGGCTTCCAATTGTACATGGCTCAGGGGATCTCGAATCATGGAAAGCAGCAACTGGCCATCGTTTAAACGAATTTCTCCTTGCTTTAAAGCCGGTTTAGCCGGTGTACCGCCAAGGGTTACGTCCAAAAGATACGGGCCTTGCACGGATTCCACCACATCATTCAGGTTGCCCAGAAAAAGCAATTGTTTGTCTTTACTGTACACATGCAATTCGAAGGGCTCGTTCAAAATATTATCCTGCGTGCCGGTCAGTGAAAAACGGTATTGCTGCCAACCCGTGGCCGAAAAGTGGCTGCTGTCCAAAATAACCGATACGTGTTGCAGACGAATGCGTCCCTTCTCGTAACCGGCCTTTAAACGCAAAGAATCGCCCGTGAATCGATCCACGGCAAATCGGTCCAGCCTGAGGTTGGCCTTCATGACCGGTGCATCGGCCAAACCTTTAACGGAAAGCTCGCCCTCGGAAATACCCTGTAAACGATGCAAACCCTTAAATAATTTTGCGTACTGTCGCAGATTTAATTGCCGCCACTGTAAAGTAAAGTTTGCTCTGGTATTTTTAATGAAATTAAAATTCCCGGATTTCAACTGCATATTAAACGTACCGTGTCCCCGCACAATCGACTTGCCCCGACGCAGTTCCAGAGAATCGATACTGAGTTCTCTTTGGGCATAGCGCCATTTCGAAGTGAATTGACCTAACGCAACCCGATTGATTTTCAAACTGTCCAATCTCAGGTTCACTTCAAAGTTCGGGTCCGTAATTGGAGTCAGAATTTCGGCGTAACCGTTCAAACGACCCGTTAAATTAAGATTCGTATTGGCGATCTGTTCAAATGGGGCGATTTGTACATTGCGTATGGCAACAAAAGTTTGCAAATCGCCTTGATTAAAATCATAAAAACCGTTGACGGCCATGCCCGAATTGCCCGGGCCTTCGAATTCCCAGGCTTCCAGAACCGCCTCATCGGCATTAATCGTTACCGTTAGCGTATCTTTGGCTTTAATCCAATATTTTTCGTATTGAATTTCAAAGGGGAAAAGATCGACCCTCGCACTATGGGGAGACCAATGAACCGTTAGCGAACTTCGAAAATAGTTCTTTTTACTAAGGAATTGCAAATCGCTGATTTGCACGACATTCCGGGCACTTCGCAACCTAAAGCTAACCCGATCGATGGGAAAGGTGGCGATTTGTCCGGAGGCAATTTTAAAGAAACCGCTGCCGGCCCTTTGTCTGCTTAAACCTTCGATGAACACATTAAATTTTAAACTGTCCAGTTTTACGTCTTCGTAAGATAGAGAAGGCAAAAACAAATTGCCTGAAAAGTTCGGATTTTTCAACGGGCCGTAAAGGCGAATACGTCCGTCAAACCGACCGTGAAATTCGCTTCCGCCTAAATCGCGCAGTAAATGATTTAAATGATTATCGAACGTCAATAACGAAAAATCGATGTATTGACGCGCATCCATGGTACCCGTAAGGAAAAACCGGGCACTATCGTCGATTTGAATAAAAGAAGGCCGGAGAAATTGCAGGTTGCCGCGGGTAGCCTTCAGTTTAAACACAGCCGAATCGATCCGCATTGTATCGATCGTAGAACGGAAGAACAACAAACGACCGAATCCGTTTAAGCGGTTCAAATACAAATTGGCGGCGTTCAGTGTTAAATTTCCGTTCAGGCGCGTTTCAGGTAAAGAAGGCTCGATGAGGTGCAAATTGATTTTTCTAAATAAAAGATTGCCGATTATGCGCTTCTGTCGGTTCCAATAGCCGTGCGTTTTTAGTACACCGGCATTGGAGAAAATCTGGCAGCGGTCCAAAAAAACTTCACCGCGATTGTAGCGTACGGAGAAAGAGAAACGCTGTATGTTACGTTGATCCCACCGCGCTTGCAGCTTACCTTGCAACCCAAAGCGCACAGGAATGCCGCTCAGGGAAAGTTCACCCTGTACGAATCCTTTTCGAGGCAAGGGAATTTCGGTTTGGGCTAAAATTTCCCGTAAATCAACATGAAATTGGGTTAAATTCAAATTAAAACCCGAGACGGGGTTTAATAAGGCGTTGAACAAAATATTCGAGTGGGCGGTGCGAAGTTCACCCTGATTGAGATTGATTCCGGTAGAATCGCCTTTAAGCACAAAAGACAAGTTATTTAAACGTATGTTTCCCTCTTTCCACTGCCCGGATAACGCCGTGAGCATCATAAAAACGGCATCGGGCCGCAGACGCAGGCGCGCCAGATCCAGACGAATGTTTTGCAAAGTAAGCGGTTCGTTTTTAATGTGAATCGAAGAGGCCGTTACCTGAAGATTTTTAACATCGAAGAAAGGCAAATTGCCTAATAGTTGAGCCGGCAAATAGTGTTTTTGCCATTTGGCTAACAACGAATCCAGAGAAAACGGCCTTTGGGCCGGGGACGAGCTTGTGTCGGGCGGCAATTCGATTTGCAAGCGATCGATGACGGCACGCGAAATTTCCACTTTATTTTCTAAAAGCGGGAAAAGCCGGTAATCCAATTGTAAATAATTGACGGAAATCCGAAGTCCCCCAACGGTTTTGATTTTCAGTTTTTTGATTTTAATGGTGTGAATTAGATTTCCGGAAAGTTCGGCATACTCGATTTGCGCCTTTCCTTTAAGAGCATGATCGAGATAGGCTTTGGCGCTATCGGTTACAAATTGCGTCTGCCATTGCAAAACGGCAAGAGTCGCAAAGAGCAAGAGCAAAACGACGATTGTCCAAAATAAGATGGTGCGCAAATGACGCCAAAGTTGCATACTGGTTCTTTCATTATTAGTGATTCGTCTCGACCAATTTATTGAATTATTTTTAAAATCGGAAGTTCCGCCGAATGATTGAGGATTTTAGATGTAAAATTTTTTCTTTTCGGGGTAGAAAGCAGGGAAAAGGTAACCGCTGAATGAAACGGGAAACTGCTCCGTAAG
>CAZHIZ010000157.1:0-8322 GCA_964532875.1 uncultured Caldithrix sp.
TACCTAAACAATTTTCCGGGAATCACTATCTTTTAATGAAATATTTTTGTATATTAAATATTTGAAAAATCAATGACTGTGTCATTAAATCTTATGGAGAAAAGACAATATTAATAAATAATTAACAAAGCTATTTCCCAAATCTTTTTCCCGATTATATTTTTTGTAAAAATCGGGTTTTGAGTGTATATTCAACGTGAAAATTTTCTTTAGAAGAAGAAAAGGAAATCGACCGCAATATCATTATGGAAGGAGTTTGATATGAGTCGAAAAATGGTCACCATAGATGGCAACCAGGCGGCCGCTTATGTAGCGCATCGCATTAACGAGGTCATTGCCATCTATCCCATTACTCCCTCTTCACCCATGGGTGAATGGGCTGATGAATGGTCTGCAAAAGGCGTTCGTAATATATGGGGTACCATCCCCCGCGTAACGGAAATGCAAAGTGAAGGCGGTGCTTCCGGTGCCGTGCATGGTTCTTTGCAAGCTGGTTCGCTAACCACAACCTTCACCGCTTCCCAGGGACTTCTGCTGATGATCCCTAACATGTACAAAATTGCCGGGGAATTGAATCCCACCGTTTTTCATGTGGCAGCACGCTCTCTGGCTGTTCAGGCCCTGTCGATCTTCGGTGATCACAGTGACGTTATGGCTACCCGCCAGACCGGTTTTGCCATGATGCCTTCCGGCAATGTGCAGGAAGTGATGGACTTCGCTTTGCTGGCTCAGGCCGCCAGTTTGGAATCGCGTATTCCATTTTTACATTTCTTCGACGGATTCCGCACCTCGCATGAAATTCAAAAAATCGAACAATTGAGCGAAGAAGACATGCGCGCCATGATCGATGACGATCTGGTACGTGCCCATCGTGAACGTGCGTTAAATCCGGACAATCCTTTTATCCGCGGAACTTCTCAAAACCCGGATGTTTATTTTCAGGGTCGGGAAACGGTAAATCCTTATTACCAAAAAACGCCGGATATCGTGCAAAAAGTGATGGACAAATTTGCCAAATTGGTCGGGCGTCAATACCATCTGTTCGATTACGTTGGGCATCCGGAAGCCGAACGCGTGATCATCTTAATGGGTTCCGGAGCGGAAGCCGCCCATGAAACGGCCGAATACTTGGCCGCTCAGGGTGAAAAAGTCGGCGTGATTAAGGTTCGTTTGTATCGTCCCTTTTCCGTAAAGCACTTCATCAACAGTTTGCCCAAAACCGTTAAATCCATTGCCGTTTTGGATCGCACCAAAGAGCCGGGTTCAGCGGGTGAGCCCTTGTATTTAGATGTAGTGGAGGCTCTGTACGAAGCCCATTCCAACGGCGAACTCCCATTTGATTTCCCCAAAGTCATTGGCGGGCGTTACGGCCTTTCTTCCAAAGAATTCACTCCGGCCATGGTTAAAGCTATTTACGACGAACTGGGCAAAGACAAACCTAAAAATCATTTTACAATCGGCATCATCGACGATGTTAGCAACACCAGTTTAGATTGGGATCGTTCGTTTTCTATCGAGCCGGATGATGTATTTCGCGGTATGTTCTACGGCCTGGGTTCGGACGGTACGGTCGGTGCTAACAAAAATTCCATCAAAATTATCGGCGAAGAAACCGATAATTTTGCACAGGGATATTTTGTTTACGATTCCAAAAAGGCCGGTGCCATCACCATCTCCCATTTACGTTTCGGCAAACATCCGATTCGCTCCACCTATTTAGTGCACAAAGCGAATTTCATCGCCGTGCATCAATACATGTTTCTGGAAAAATTCAATGTGCTAGAAAATGCCGTTGATGGGGCGACCTTCCTTTTGAACACGCCCTATTCCAAAGACGAAGTATGGGATAAGTTGCCGCGCGTGATTCAGGAAGAAATTATTAACAAGAAATTGAAATTCTACGTCATCGACGCTTATAAGGTAGCCAAAGATACGGGTATGGGCGCACGCATCAATACCATCATGCAAACCTGCTTCTTTGCCATTTCCGGCGTTTTACCCAAAGACGAAGCGATTGCCAAAATTAAAGAAGCCATTAAAAAGACCTACGGTAAAAAAGGTGATCAAATCGTTCAAATGAACTTCAACGCCGTTGATCAATCATTGGCGCATCTGCATGAAATCAAAGTGCCGGACAAAGTAACCAGCACGATCGAACTGAAACCGCCCGTGCCGCCCGAAGCGCCGCCGTTTGTACAGGATGTGACAGCCACATTAATCGCCATGAAAGGCGACGAATTGCCCGTAAGCAAGATGCCGGCAGACGGTACGTTCCCCAGCGGTACAACCAAATGGGAAAAACGCAATATTGCACTGGAAGTACCGGTTTGGGATGAGAACATTTGTATTCAATGTAATAAATGTGTCATGATTTGTCCGCATGCCGTTATTCGCGCCAAAGTGTACGACGGCAAATTACTGGAAAATGCTCCGGAAACTTTTAAAGCCACCAAGGCACGCGGTAAGGACTGGCCGGAAGGTTACATGTACACCTTACAGGTTGCCGTTGAAGATTGTACCGGATGCGAATTGTGCGTTGAAGTCTGCCCGGTTAAAGACAAACGCGAGCCTGGACGCAAAGCCATTAACATGGCACCGCAAATTCCGCTGCGCGAAACGGAAAGCAAGAATTGGGACTTCTTCCTTAATTTACCGGAATACGATCGCACTAAACTGCGTGTGAATACGGTTAAAGATTCCCAATATCTCGAACCCCTGTTCGAGTTCTCCGGTGCCTGCCCGGGTTGCGGCGAAACACCGTACATTAAATTGGCAACCCAGTTGTTCGGCGACCGCATGGTTATCGCCAACGCCACCGGTTGTTCTTCCATTTACGGCGGGAATTTGCCGACCACACCGTACACCATCAATAAAGAAGGTCGCGGTCCGGCCTGGTCCAATTCCTTGTTCGAAGACAATGCCGAATTCGGTTTGGGTTTCCGGCTGGCTATCGACAAACACAACGAACAGGCTCGGGAACTGGTCGAAAAACTGAAGGATAAAATCGGAACGGAACTTGCCGAAGCCATTTTGAATGCTCAGCAAGTGGATGAAGCGGATATTCAGGAGCAACGGCAGCGTGTTGAAGACATGATGAAAAAGCTCGAAGCCTACAAAGATGATCCGGATGTTAAAAATCTGCTCAGTGTGGCGGATTATCTGATCAAGAAAAGCGTTTGGATTATCGGTGGTGACGGTTGGGCTTACGACATCGGTTACGGCGGTCTGGATCATGTGTTGGCTTCCGGGCGGAACGTCAATATTCTTGTGCTGGATACGGAAGTCTATTCCAACACCGGCGGGCAAATGTCCAAAGCTACACCGCTCGGCGCGGTAGCCAAGTTCGCCGCCGGCGGAAAGCCGCTGCCCAAAAAAGATTTGGCTTTGATGGCTCTTACCTACGGAAACGTGTATGTGGCCCGCGTGGCTATGGGTGCCAGCGATACGCAAACCCTGCGCGCTTTTCTTGAAGCAGAACGGTATGACGGTCCTTCCATCATCGTAGCTTACAGTCATTGTATCGCACACGGATTCAATTTGAAATACGGAGCCGATCAACAAAAGCTGGCGGTTGAAACGGGTAACTGGCCCTTGTTCCGTTACAATCCCGAGTTGATCAAAGAAGGCAAGAGTCCGTTGATTCTCGACTCCAAAGCGCCATCACGTAAGATCGAGGAATTTATGAACAACGAAACACGTTTCAAGATGGTGCAAAAAATGGATCCGGATCGTGCCCGAAAATTTATCCGCGAGGCCCAGGAAGTGGTCAACAAACACTGGAAATTTTACGAGCATCTTTCCAAGTTAAATTACGCCTCTTCGGATGAAGAAAAGTAGGTGCTAACAAAATTGGGGCTAAGGTTTACTTAGCCCCTTTTAAATTTAGATTTAGAAAGGATGTCTCATGCTAAATCTTAAAACCAAATATCTGGGGCTGGAATTAAAGAATCCAATCGTTCCGTCCAGTTCGCCGTTAATGGCTAATGTGGATATGGTCAAACGCTTGGAAGATCACGGCGCCGCGGCGGTTGTCATGTATTCTTTGTTCGAAGAACAGATTATTCAAGAACAAAAAGAATTGGATACGTTTTTGTCCCAGGGAACTGAGTCTTTCTCAGAAGCTTTGCAATTTTTCCCGGAACCGGATGAATTTCATAATGTCCATGCCGAAGACTATTTGGAACAAATCCGCCGCTTAAAAGAAGCCGTGGATATCCCCGTAATCGGCAGCTTAAACGGGGTTTCGCCCGGGGGCTGGATGGAATACGCCAAAAAAATTCAGGAAGCCGGGGCTGATGCTTTAGAACTGAACATCTATTACATTCCTACCGACCCCAACATGACGTCTGCTCAAGTGGAACAAATGTACATTGACGATCTCAAGCAGGTCAAACAAACGGTCGATATCCCGGTTGCGATAAAGCTCGGCCCGTTTTTTTCCGCTTTTGCCAATATGGCTCGACGTCTGGATGAAGCCGGAGCAGATGGCCTGGTCCTTTTCAATCGCTTTTACCAACCCGATATCGATCTGGAAACCCTGGACGTGGTGTACGATTTGGAATTTTCCACATCCTACGAATTACGCTTGCCCCTGCGTTGGATTGCCATTCTGTACGGCAAAATCAAGGCCAGCATGGCTGCTACCAGCGGGGTGCACACCGCGGAAGATGTCTTAAAAGCGATTATGGCCGGTGCCGATGTGGCCATGATGGCTTCCGTACTTTTTCAAAAAGGGGTACGCCATATTGAACGCGTATTAAACGACATACAATCGTGGATGGAAGCGCACGAATACGAATCAATTGAACAAATGAAAGGCAGCATGAGCTTAAAATCCCTGCACGAACCCGCTGCCTATATGCGCGCCAATTACATGAAAACCTTACAAAGCATTTCGTAATCTTTTTTTTAAAAATACTTTTACAACGCCCGCCCAGTGCGGGCTTTTTTATTACCACTTTCAGCCGGAATCCTTTATATTTAGCATACGCTTTTACGGGAAATATTCATTTCTTTTACAGGAGGAAGAGATGAAGCCGATTGCGATCATTAAAGCCGGCACAACCGATGCACATCTTCGTGAAGCATACGGCGATTTTGAAGACTGGACGGCCCGAAGTACGGGATTGCCCGGGCATGCCTTCACGATTCTTAATGTGCAAAACATCGATAAATGGCAGAATACTTTTTCGTACTCCGCTATCATTGTCACCGGTTCGCATTCCGATGTAACCGAACGTCTTGACTGGATGCCCAGGTTGGAATCGTTTGTGCGCGCAGCCCAGCAACAGGGCATTCCTTTATTGGGTATCTGTTTCGGCCATCAGTTATTGGCCAACGCATTCGGAGGCCGTGTAGAAAATAATCCTTTAGGTGCCGAATACGGCGCAGTAACCGTAGAACTTACGGAAAACGGTCAAAACAATGCTCTGTTTAAAGATGTACCGCAGACCTTTCGGGCCTTTATGTCCCACCGCCAAACGGTTGTCCGTCTACCCGAAAATGCCGTGCGTCTGGCTGTTTCGCCCCGGGATAAAAATGCCGCCTTTTTTTTGCCGCCCTCCGTGTGGGGTGTTCAGTTTCATCCTGAATTCGATCGTCGTATTATGAAGCACTATTTGAAAAATCATTACCACATTTCCGAGACGGATTCCTCAAGCTATCTGTCGGATACCGCTTCTGCTACTAAAATCATGCACAATTTTGTGTCTTTACGGACATGATTTCCCGATTTAGATTTACCAATCAGGAGGAAGCGCCATGCGCCGTTTTATTTTAATTTCTTTTTTAGTCGTTAGCTTATTTACCCCGCAAATTCGGGCACAAATGGCCAACGGCGATGTTTTCACGCACACTTTTTCCATCGTGGCCATTGACAAAGAAGCCGGACTTATGGGGGTAGCCGTTCAATCCCATTGGTTTTCCGTGGGTTCCATTGTGGCCTGGGCCGAACCCGGCGTAGGCGTTGTAGCCACTCAATCTTTGGTCAACGTGTCCTTTGGCCCGCGGGGCCTTGCTTTAATGAAAAAAGGAATGTCTCCGGCACAAGCTTTAAAGCAGTTACTGGCCTCCGATAAAGCGGCCTCGTTTCGTCAAGTAGCTTTGTTAGATACGGCTGGCCGAGTGGCAACACATACGGGTAAAAACTGCATTGCCGAGGCCCAGCACATTACGGGCAATGGATTTTCCGTTCAGGCCAATATGATGCTCAACAAAAAGGTGGTTCCAGCCATGGCCAAAGCCTTTCGGGAAAGCCACGGTCCGCTGGCCGAGCGGTTGATCGCTGCTTTACAAGCGGCACAGGCTGCAGGCGGCGATATTCGCGGTCAACAATCGGCAGCTATTAAAATTGTACGCATCAAACCGAGCGGTAAAATCTGGCAAGATGTGGTCATGGATTTACGCGTGGAAGATCATCCGCAGGCCGTTAAAGAAATAGCCCGCATCGTCAAAGTTTATCGCGCTTATGAGCACATGAACAAAGGAGACCTGGCTCTGGAGCACAAAGATAAGCAGGCGGCCTTACAGGAATATTCAGCGGCCGAACAAATGTTTCCGCAAAACATGGAAATGAAATTCTGGCATGCCGTAGCCCTGGCTAATTTAGGCCAGGTTCAAAGTGCTCTGCCTCTTTTTGCCCGCGTTTTTTCGCAGGAACCCAACTACCGTCTGTTAACTAAACGACTCATTCCCAACGGCATGTTAAAAGTAAGCGTTCGTGATTTTAAGCGTATTCTAAATGCCGGTATCGATCTTAAACACTAAATTTTTCCCGCAGGCCGGAACCAAACTGTTCCGGTCTGTTTCTATTGTGCAGCGGGCTGATCGGGATAACGCCTGGCAATGGCCCGGATTTCGTCCAGGCGTTCAAAAAAACAATCCACAATAAGCGGGTCAAATTGTTTGCCTCGTTCTTTTTCGATTTCTTGCAAAACCTGTTCTTCGCTCCAGGCTTCCTTGTAAACACGCTTGGAGCTTAAAGCGTCGTAAACATCGGCCAGAGCGACAATTCTGCCGAACAGCGGTATCTCTTCCCCCTTTTTACCTTTGGCCTGCCCGTTTTTTGCTTCATAGCCGGGCAACGGCCGGCCGGTTTTAACATCCACATGCCCGGGATAGCCTTGACCGTCCCAGCGTTCATGGTGGTTTAAAGCCACAATAGCGGAAAACTCGTCGAATTCGGATCGGGCGTTTTGGAAAAGACGGGCGCCGTGAATAGTGTGTTGCTTCATTACGGCATATTCATCTTCACTTAAACGCCCGGGCTTTTTCAAAATAACATCGGAAATAGCCACCTTACCCACATCGTGCAACATGGCCGCCAGACGCAATGAATCGCGCATGCGATCGATTTCTTCCCGCGGCAAATTTTTTTTGTGCCCCCAAACTTCGTAAATGGCTACCGCGTAAGAAGCCACACGGTTGGCATGGGGCCCGGTTTCTTTGGGATCGCGCAACTCGGCCATACTGATCATGCGTTCGATGGTGGTACGCGTCATCTGAGCCCGTTCAATGGCATTGGCGGCGTAAATGGCAAAATGACGCACAATGGGTTCGTCTTCTTTGGGAAAGGGGATGATTCGGCCTTTATCATCCTGAGCATTGATTAATTGCAATACGCCCACAATATCGCCGCGGCTATTTTTCATGGGAATGGTTAACATGGAATGGGTTCGATAGCCGCTAATGTGGTCGAACCTGGGATTAAAAGAGAAAGGATAGGTCGAGCCCAGTTTGTAGGCATCCGGAATGTTTAAAGTCTTACCGTTATTGGCCACAAAACCGGCAATGGAAAAATTATCGATGGGCAAAGTAAAGGTTGCGTAAATTAGTTTTTTACCGGGCTGCTTTTTTTGCAACGTGTCGTTTTGCGAATAGCTGAAACGCAAATGATCGTTTTCTTTAATATAAATGGAACCGGCGTCGGCATGCAGTAAATGCCGGGCTTCCGTTAATACCTTCTCTAACAGCAAATCCAAATCGGCAATTTGACTAATCTCCAAACCGAGTTGAACTAAACGATCCAGTTTTTGTTGATGTGTTAACACAATACCACCCTATTCCGGTTGAACTAATGACTTTTTACATCGTATAATCATACTCGGAAAAAATAGTTTGATATTTAAAAAAGATGGCAAAAATAAATAATCCGAATTCATCGTTCTAATTTTAAAATCACCTTTAAAAAAAGTTTGAATTGCATTTTTTTGGATTGTATATTAGTAACTCGTTTGTTAAACATTTTTTGATATGGTCCGGTAGTTCAATTGGTTAGAGCACCTGCCTGTCACGCAGGAAGTTGCGAGTTCGAGTCTCGTCCGG
>CAZHIZ010000158.1:0-8190 GCA_964532875.1 uncultured Caldithrix sp.
GCGAGATCAGCGTGAAAAAAAATAAGTTTCTCGCAGATTACGCAGATTCCCGCAGGGTCACAGCCCCCGTTTTTTTCATTTTTCATTTGTCTTTTGTCATTTTTAAACCCTTCCGCCCTCGACGCTTCTCGTCTCGGGCACCTTCCCCTCATGGGGAAAGTTTCGTCGGTCGTTTGCGTTTGCCCATTCTTGCTGTTAACTGCGATGGTTTGGCAAACCTACTTTCCTATTCAATGATTCAATCAATTTCCATTCAACCCATGCTGGCGTACTCTATTCGTCTTCGACTTTCCGTCAAAGGCCGGATCTGCGATCCATCAAAGGCCGGACAAATTTGCACCGATAAATACTGGTTTTTTGAAGTCAGCATCCAACATTCTTAATTTGTGCCTTTTGCTTTTCTGCAGGGATCAAAGAGAAGCATCCTAGTCATCTCGGAGCAGTTCTCTTGACCATTGACTCATTATTAATTACGAATTTTTCTGTATCCCGATTGCCTGCCCAACTATTCATCTTCTATGAAGATGTAATTTGGTGGATGTGCATGTTGCGACTACAATACTGGAACATCTACGATGTTCCGGAATTTTGCCAGCTCTCAAAGTAAATCTAAAATCAAAAGCAAATATCAGATGTTACAAATTGGCGAAAAATGCCCGTTTAATGAATTTTAAGATAATTTTGTAATAATCCAAAGGATCCTGAAAAATCAAAATTCCTTTTAAATCGGCAAATTCTTTGATCGCCGTGGACGATCCATATTTTGGTGCAAAACGATAAATGGTTTTGAGATGAAAAAATAGCCTCTGAGCGGCCATTTACCCTGCATTTCGGGGATAAATCCCCGTTTTTAGTTGGTGACTCTTTAGCCCACGAGCTAAAGCTCGTGGCTATTCAATCCCTTCTTTTATTCTGCTCAAATTGTAGGATTTAGCAAATTTAAGTTGTGAAACGTAAAAAAATGGTAAATCGAAGTTTCTTTTAAATCGGTAAATTCTTCGATCGCCGTGGGCGATCCATTATTGTAGCTCATACAACGATCCCAAAAATAAATTGGATCGTTGTAGACGATCCATATTTTGGCGCAAAGCGATAGGTGGTTTTGAGATGAAAAAATAGCTTCTGGGCTGCCATTTGCCCGGCATTTCGGGGATAAATCCCAATCAATTAATCAACCCGATTTCACCATCTACTCTTGACTCTTAACCGTTAAGCTATTCATCTATTCAACCATCCTTCCCTTTGCCCAGCATTTTTTTAAACGAATAAAACAAAAATTTAAAAAGGATTCCAAAAATGACTGGAAATTCATTTATTTTTTACTATATTATCTGTGGGATAGTCTCGGTAAGTAAAAGGCAAAGAGGAAAACTTTTTTAAGGCCGAACATACCTTATTTTCCACATAAAACAACGGAAGGAGTTGTTAATGGCTGTCGGCGGAAGATTTATCGTAGAACCCATTGGCCGTCGTAAAATTATTACGGTAGATGACATCAGCGAAGAGCAAAAGGAAATCGGGCGTATTGCCCAGGATTTTGCCGTTGAACAGATTCTACCGAAAAAGAAGGAAATCGAGAGCTACAACCCGGAGCTATCGCGTAAGTTGATGCGCGAATTGGGCGAATTGGGGATGTTAAGCATCGATATTCCCGAAGAATACGGCGGATTGGGCCTGGACAAAGTAACCTCCGCATTAGTCAACGAGCGGATCGCCCGCGGTGAATCCGGGTCGTTTATGGTTACTTTTTCGGCTCACACGGGCATTGCCACATTGCCCATCGTCTTCTTTGGCACGGAAGAGCAAAAGAAGAAGTATTTACCCAAATTAGGCAGCGGCGAATGGATTGGCGCCTATGCCTTAACCGAACCCGGTGCCGGGACGGACGCTTTGGCTGCCAAGACAACGGCACGCTTAAGCGAAGACGGCAAACATTATATTCTAAACGGAAGCAAACAGTTCATCAGTAACGGTGGCTGGTGCCAAACATTAATTTGCTACGCCAAAATCGATGGCGAAAAGTTTACCGGGTTTATTGTCAATACGGATTTACCCGGCGTGGAAATCGGTGCGGAAGAAAAGAAGATGGGTTACAAAGGTTCCAGTACGGTGAGTGTTACCTTTAACGACGTGCCCGTACCGGTCGAAGATTTATTGGGAGTTCCGGGCAAAGGACACCATATTGCTTTTAATACGTTGAATATCGGACGCTACAAATTGGGCGCAGCAGTTTTGGGAGGCTCCAAAGCTGCCATCGACGAAGCCGTAAAATATGCCTTGCAACGCCACCAGTTCGGTCAACCCATCGCCAACTTTGGGGCAATCAAATCCAAGTTTGCCAATATGATGATCCGCATTTACGATCTGGAAAGCATCCTGTACCGTACGGTGGGAGATATCGATGCGGCTATCAATCGAGTGGATCACAATGCGCCGGACTATTATCAAAAAATTGTTCGGGCCATCGAAACGTATGCCACGGAAGCTTCCATGACCAAGGTATTCGGAACCGAAGCCCATTGGTTAAACACGGACGACGGTTTGCAGATTTTCGGCGGTTACGGCTACATCGAAGACTATCCCATGGCGGCCATGGTGCGCGATACGCGCGTCGATCGTATTTTTGAGGGCACCAATGAAATCAATCGTCAGATCATTACGGGCCATTTTCTGAAAAAGGCCCTGACCGAAGAGCTGCCCATTCGCGATAAAATTAAAGAAAATGAACAACTACTCCGTGGCGGAACGGTGCGCATCGAAAGCGACATCCTGCAAAAAGAGAAAATCGCTCTGGAATATGCCAAAGCCATTACGCTTTATGTCTTTAATGAATCCATCATTCGTTACGGGCAAAGCTTGCCTCACGAACAGCAATTGATGGAAATTTTAGCCGATATGTTCACCGATGTTTACGTGATGGATAGTGTTCTGGCGCGGGTGACGCAATATGTCGAAAAAAACGGTTACGAAGCCATTCGCATGCACATTGCGCAGATCGGTACGGCCCTAAAAACACAACGCATTACGGCCAATGCCCGTACGGCTTTGCTGGCTATTGAAGAAGGACACGAATTGGAGCAGGCTCTGTCCGATTTGGAAGCCTTGTCCCGACCCACCCATTTGCGACTGAACCTCTTTCAAATGCGTCGTGAATTGGCGGACACTTTGTATGAGCATGGGCAGTACATGCTGTAAAAAATGACACGTTTTGAAAAACGAAGGGAGTTCAAGATGTCTGAAAAATATGCGGTAATCATTGACGCCGTACGTAGCCCCATCGGCGTTAAAAACGGAAAGATGATCGGCATTCGGCCGGATACGTTGAGTGCCGAGGTAATTAAAGCCTTATTGAAACGTAACCCGAAATTACCTTTGGAAAAAATCGAAGATGTGGTGCTTGGATGCGCGTTTCCGGAGGCCACGCAGGGCATGCTACTGGCGCGGGCGGCGGCCGTTTTAGCCGGCATTCCCAAGGAAGCGGGCGCCAAGGTGGTGAACCGGTTTTGCGGTTCTTCCATGGATGCGGTGCACCAATTGAATCAGGCCATCATCGCCGGCGATTTGGAGTGTGGCATTGCCGTGGGTACCGAAGACATGTTTTCCGTACCCATGGGAGGTTACAATCCCAGTTTCCATCCCGAGCTGGTCAAAAAGAATTTTTACATCGGTATGGGCGAAACGGCGGAAAATCTGGCCAAAGAATTGAACATCTCACGCGAAGATCAGGAAGAATTTGCCATAGCTTCCCATCGCAAAGCATTGGAGGCGCACGCACAGGGGCGTTTCAAAAACGAGATCGTACCCATCGAGTTTAACGGTCAGGTGATTGATCGCGATGAAGGGCCGCGTGAACCGGATTTGGAAAAAATACGCTCTTTACCCCCTGTTTTTGACAAGAACGGCACAGTAACAGCCGCTACTTCCAGCCCCATCAGCATCGGGTCGGCTGCCGTACTGGTGATGAGTAATACTCTGGCCGAGGAGTTGGGATTAAAGCCGCGGGCACGCATTATTGCCCGGGCCGTTGCCGGCGTGGAATGGGAGAAGATGGGCAAAGGTCCCATCCCGGCCTCGGCCAAAGCCCTGAAACGTGCCGGAATGACCATCGATGATATCGATTACATCGAACTGAACGAGGCCTTTGCCGCCCAGTCGCTGTATGTGATCCGTAAAACCGGTTGGCCCATGGAAAAGATAAACTTGAATGGCGGAGCCATCGCACTGGGACATCCTCTGGGCTGTTCCGGAGCCCGTATTTTGACCACTTTGCTAAATGTAATGGAACAAAATGACGGGCGATTCGGTCTGGCTACCATGTGCATCGGTTCCGGGCAAGGCATCGCGACGATCATCGAGCGAATGTAAGGAGGCGCAGCATGAAAGAAATAAAAAAAGTCGCGGTATTGGGCGCCGGGGTCATGGGGAGTCAAATCGCCGCCCATCTGGCCAATGCCGGCATACCCTCCATGTTGTTCGATTTAAACCAGGAACTGGCAGAAAAAGGCATTCAAAACGCCTTAAAATTAAAACCGGCCCCGTTTTACGATCCCAAAGATGCCAAGTACATTACACCCATGAATTACCAGGATCATCTGCAGCATTTGCGTGAGGCAGACTGGATTATCGAAGCCATTGCCGAACGTTTGGACTGGAAACAGGACTTGTTCAAAAAAATTCAACCGTATGTGGACCATGAGACCATTGTTTCATCCAATACGTCGGGGTTGCTGATTAAAGATATGATGCAGGATATGCCTGTGGAATTTCGCCGGAATTTTTTGGTCACCCACTTTTTTAATCCCCCGCGTTACATGCATTTGCTGGAAATCATCCGTGCCCCGGAAACGACCGATGAAGTGGTAGATGCCATCGTTTCCTTTTCCAGAGATGTGCTGGGCAAGGGCATTGTGTACGCCAAAGATACGGTGAATTTCATCGCCAACCGCATTGGTGTTTTCGGCATGATGCTAACCATGCAACTGACTCGCCAGATGCAGCTTCGGCTCGAAGAAGTGGACAAATTGACGGGCCCGATTCTGGGCCGTGCCAAAAGCGCCACCTTTCGCACGGCCGATGTGGTGGGACTCGACACACTGGCCCATGTGGCTCAGTCTTCTTACGATAAAGGCGAAAACGACGAACGGCGGGACATTTTCAAAGTGCCGGATTACATGCAGCGGATGATTGAACACAAACTTTTGGGCCAAAAGGTTCGCGCCGGTTTTTACAAGAAGATCGACGGACAAATTTATTCCATTAATTTCGACACGCTGGAATACGAGCCTCAGGTAAAGGTACGGTTTGTCTCGTTGAAAAATGCCAAAACCTATGTCGATACCAAAGACCGCATCCGTTTTTTGGCTTACAGCGATGACAAGGCGGGTAAATTCGTATGGGAAGTTCTGGCGCAGACCTTGATTTATGCCGCCAACCGCATTCCGGAAATTGCAGACGATATTGTCAATATCGATCGGGCCATGCGTTGGGGATTCGGCTGGGAACTGGGCCCGTTTGAAATTTGGGATGCGCTGGATCCGGTGCGTTCGGTACAGCGCATGGTAAAAGAGGGTAAGGTTGTGCCCCAATGGGTTAAAGAAATGCTGCAAACCGAACACCCGTTTTTTTACCAGGTTAAAAACAAAAAGCAATGGTACTATTCTGTTCCCGATAAGGCGCACAAACCCGTTCCGGAAATTCCCAAACAAATCCTGCCCGAGCTGCAGGGCAAACGGGTTAAGAAAAACTGGAGTACCAGTGTGTACGATATCGGCGACGGCGTGGCCTTTTTAAACTTGCGCAGCGTGCTAAAGGCAGACATGAATCCCATTGACGGCTCCATTTTGGATATGCTGAACGAACTTGTGGATTGGATTCCGGCTAACGGATTCGAGGGACTGATTATCGGTAGCCTTGGTGCGAATTTTTCCGTGGGTGCTAATTTGCAAATGATTTTGGAACTGAGCAGGGCTAAAAAATGGAAAATGCTGGAACAATTGAGCAAGAATTTTCAGGATATCGGACAACGGCTGCATTTCGCCTCATTTCCCGTGATCAGCGCGCCGTTCAATTTAACGCTGGGCGGTGGATTTGAGATTTCGGCGGCTGCGGATAAAATCGTTGCTTCCGCGGAATTGTATTGCGGTGCCGTGGAAGTGGGCGTGGGCATTATTCCCGGTGCCGGAGGTAACTTGCGGGTTTTGCTGAATTTCATGGATGCCATGGCTAAAAGACGCCCCGGTCCTTTTCCGCCGGTACAGAAAGCATTTGAAACTATCGGCTTTGCCAAAGTTTCGTCATCGGCTAAAGAAGCGGTTAAACTGGGCTACCTGAAACGGAGCGATCAGATTGTGATCAATCCCGATCATTTGCTGTACGAGGCCAAACAGGCCGTATTGCGCATGGTGGAAAATTATCAGCCTCCGAAAGAACGGGATGATTTGATTTTACCCGGTTTGGACGGCTTTTTGGTGTTGCAGGATTCTTTGAAAAATTTTGTCAAACAGGGTAAAATTTCCGAACATGATCGATTGATCGGTGAGAAATTGGCCTGGGTATTGTGCGGCGGAGATAAGGCGTCGTTTACCAAACCGGTTCGGGAGCAGGATATTCTTGATTTGGAGCGGGAAGCATTTGTAAGTCTCTGCGGTGAAAAACTAAGCCAGGATCGAATGGAGCACATGCTTAAAACGGGAAAACCTTTGCGCAATTAATGTCTTTGGCGAAAAGATGAAAAAAAACCGAAAATGCCACCGCTTATGCGGTGGCATTTTTAATAGGCCACAATTTTGTGCATCGGTATTAATCGTTATCCTGGTCGGCGCGAAACGAAACCCACACCGGGCAGTGATCGGATATTTTTTCGAAATATTCCGGGATTTGCGAGCCGCGGTATTCCGACTTGCCCTGAGCACAAGCGCCGCCCACTTCCGTACTGTTGGGAATGAGCTCGAATTTGGCGTCCGGAGAAACGAAGATTTGATCGATGAGTGAACCTTTGATGTACTCTTCGTTGTAATTGGGTTGCCAGTAATCGCTGTAGAGATGTTCCTTAACCAATTGGCCGGTAGCCCAATAGAAGTGCAATTTTTCGATGCGCGGTAAGAATTCGTTAAAGCCCAGTTTGGAGACATTGTTAAAGTCGCCCATGACGATGATATCTTTGTCCGATCCGTTTTCCAGCGTGCTGAGAATTTCCTGTAAAGCCTGCCATTGTTTTTTACGGATTTTCCATCCACTGGGCGAGGCCTTTAAATGGCAGATGATGGCGTGGAAATCGAAGCCAGCCGGTTTGTACTTAAAATAGCCGCGAAAGGCCGGGCGCAACCAGGAGTCCGGTTTTAAAGCGACGTTGTAATAGACTTCCGGTTGCCCTTTCAGTTCCAGAACCGAAGAGTCGTAAATGAAGCCGACTTTTTGGGAACCCGGGGAGGGGGCATAAATAACCTTGTATTGCGGGCCCAGATATTTTTTAGCGCTTTCGGCCAAAACCTGCGGATCGACAATTTCCACGACACCAAGCAGTTCAATATCCAGTTTTTTTAACATGCCGAACATGGCGGGAATATCCGTGGCATTGCCGTGCGGTAAATTGCGTAAGGTGATGCCGTATTTTTTCATCATCTCCCCGTTGTCTTTGCAGGGGAACCATTCCATGTTGAAGCTGCCTACCTGAATGATGGCCTTTTTATTTTGCCCCAGCAGTACCAGGGGCAAAAGGATTAAAATAAGCAATTTATTCCAACGCATCTTTAATTCCTCGTTTCTTTTGAATAATGATTTGTTAAAACGACCGTTAGCGCTCGTTTGTTCACCCGATTTTTCCGTAACGCTTAATTTAATCAAAAAAAACATTAAATCGAAGAAATTTTAATCGGAATGGATGGCCACGAAGGTACGAATTTAAAAGGGAAGGTTTTTTGAAGATATTTATTTCGTGCATTCGTGGCTAACAAACAAATCACAATAGAATTCGCTTATATTCTAACGACAATTTTCCAAAATTGACCAGCAGTCCTAACTTACAACCTGAAATCTTTAAATAGTTCATTGTTTGAGCAATATGTTCCTTGCCCAAATTGCTAATGCATTTTACCTCTAAATAATTTTATCATACACAACAAAATCGGCGTAAAATTTGTGCGGTAAAATTATTCCCTTATAATTTACCGGATATTCCTTTTCTCTTTCATA
>CAZHIZ010000159.1:0-8181 GCA_964532875.1 uncultured Caldithrix sp.
CAGAACCTAATTAACCATTCAACGATTCAACCATTTCCTATTCAACCTTTTAAACCATTCAACCATTCACCTATTTCGCCACTGTTTTTCTCACGCAGATTTCGCAGATTTTCGCAGAAAAGCACGGATTTTTACTAAAAAAAATAATTCGTTTGCCATTCGTGCATTTGTGGCTTTTAACAGACGACTAACCACAAAGCAGAAACTAATAAACCATTCAACGATTCAACTAATTTCCTTCAACCCGTCCCTGCACCAAGCGAACACCCATTAACGAATAACGAACAACGATTAACGATTCCGGCCTCCATTAAACCATTCAACGATTCAACCATTCAACCATTTTCCATTAAACTAAATTAAAATTCCTCTTTTAGGGTTGTAAAAAAATTATACACCACTACAAACTTGTTGATCAAAGCGTATCGTACTAAAAAAAGTCTTTGTAAAATTGTTTTGGCAAAAAGTCTAAATTTTAAATGCGGAAATTGTGCGTAATTACCTTATTTTCCGGTACTTAAAAATTAAATTGACAGGGAATGTATCGCGTGGTAAGTTTCTAAAATAAATTTTAATCGAAACGGGAATTTAAATATTGCCAAATGGCATGACTGTTGTACTGCTTTCCTTTCCGAAAGACGGAATTTAAGGAATATGAAGAATAGTATTGTATGGTTAATAATAGGGATATTACTCGGGACCTCTGCGTGGGCCGATAGCAACCGTTATGCCGGGTTGTCCAGTAATGTATTTTTACAAGCCCAGTTAAGTCCGCGTGCCGCTGCTTTGGGCGGGGCTTATTCGGCCATCGGGAACGATGTGTATGTCATGTTTTACAATCCGGCCGGTCTGGCCAATTTGCCCCAAAGCCAGGTGGGATTCACACATGTCCGCTGGTTCCAAGACATCCGTATGCAGAACCTGAGCGCCGGTTTTAAAGTCGATTCGCGCTTTTTTGCCGCCGCGGGATTCTCCTACCTTGGTATGCCCGATATTCAGGGCAAAGATCGCTACGGACAAACTACAACCAGTCTTAGCGTCAGCAGTTCCATCCTTCAACTGGCCATGGCCTACAAAATTCACCCCAGTTTTTTTATCGGTTTCGGTGTCAAGTATTTCCGTGATAATCTGGCCGGTTTTGTGGCTTCAGGATTTGCTTTTGATTTCGGCCTGTACATGGAAACGATGATCCCTCATCTTAGTCTGGCTGCTTCTGTGCGGAATCTGGGTAATCCTATCCGCTACAACGAAGTGAGTGAACCGATCCCTTTCAACTACAGCGTGGGCCTGGGCTATGTCATTCCTGCGCTCCATATACGACTTGGGATGGATGGGATTCACTCTCTTGATCAGGGTATCATATTAAGAACCGGTATTGAATTCGATTTTTTACATCGCGCTTTTTTACGTCTGGGTAATGCCTGGTTTGCGGCGCAAGGTCTGCAGCCTTCGTTTGGCTTCGGGGCGCGTCCCTTGAAAAATTTGGCCATTGATTACACGCTTTTTAATCATCGCAATTTAGGATTAACTCACCGCGTGGGCATTACATTTTCTTTTTCTCTGAAAAAAGCGCCGCAGCAACCGTCGGCAGCTATCTATCGTCCGGTACAACCGCCTGATCGGGTTTACGGTTACTTAAAGAACGATAAAATCATTTTGGAATGGAGCGATGTGCCCGGAGCGGCCTATAATGTTTATGTGCGTAAGACCACGGATAGTCAATGGAAAAAAGCCAATCCCCGATTGCTTTGGGCACATCAAACGGCCATTCCCAAGCCACATAAACCCGTGGCCATCGATTTTGCCATAACCAGCGTAAAAAACGGCAAGGAAAGCACGTTTTCCAGAATTGTGACGGTGGAAGTCAAATGAAAATACGTCAACTCTTGTTAATCATTTTTTTGTTTTTAGGGACTGTGATTCTGCACGGATCGCTTGTGCAGGCTCAAACCCGGCGGATCGAATTACAATGGGATGCCAATAGCGAATCCGATGTGTATTTGTACCGGATTTTCAGGGGACAGGATCAAAATCATTTGCGTCAGGTGGACAGCGTTTATCATCCCACCACGACGGTTAGCGATTATCCTCTCCAAAAAGGAGTGCAATATTATTACGGGGTGAAGGCGGTGGATTTTTCTCTCAATGCCAGCCCCATGTCCGATTTGCTTTCCGTAGCCATTCCCAAAATTGAAAATTTGCCTTCGGAGCTTATTTTGCCGGCTGACACCACACTGGTTTTGAATTTGGATGATTATGTGGTCGACCCGGATAATACGGACAACCAGTTGCAATGGACAATAAGCGGGTTTTCACGGGTGACGGTTGAATTTTCCCGATCGGAACATACCTTAACCATCATAACCCCTGCGGATTGGAGCGGATCGGAAAGAGGAACTTTTAAAGTGGAAGACCCGGATCATCTTTTTGATCAGACAACGATGACCATTAAGGCCAAATACGCCGATCAACCGCCGATTTTCACGACGATTCCCGAGCTAAGCACACCGGAAGATACTCCGATACAAATTAATTTGGCACATTACGTACAGGATGCCGATTCGCCCGTCGATTCTTTGAAATTTTCGGTAGATCCGGTAGCACATTTGCAATTGGCCTTACACGATAGTTTGCTCAAAGTTATACCGGATAAAGATTGGAACGGAAAGGCCCGAATCGAGGTTCATGCCCAAGATGAAAGCGGTTTAACGGACAGCACAACGATTACCCTGATTGTGCAGGCTGTGGATGATGCGCCGGTTCTGGCCAAATTACCCAATATTCGCATGCCTCAAGATACCACCGTATCGCTGGATTTGAATGCCTACGTGTGGGATGTGGATAATGACAAAGCCGATCTTTCATGGCACTTTGAAAATTATCCGCACGTAACGCTTTCCTTTAATGCGCAGAACGGTCAACTTCGGATCAGCAGTCCATCCCAATGGAGCGGATTCGAATACATTCGGGTAAGCGTAGAAGATCCCGACGGAAAAATGGCGTCCGATACGTTAGTGGTTTATGTGGAAAAGATTTCTTACGCGCCTTTATTATCGGCCATTCCGGAAATTGTTTTTAACGAAGATCAAGCGGATAAAATCAACCTGAACGATTATGTGAGCGATAAGGACACGCCTCTGGCCAACCTGTATTGGGAAGTGCGTGGCAATCGTCATATCCATTACCAAATCGATTACGTACGCAAGACGGTTACGTTAACGGCGGACAGTAATTGGTTCGGAAACGAAACGTTTTGGCTAAAAGTGGTAGATCCCGACCAACATGCCGATAGTGCGCGTGTGACGGTTCGGGTGCTTCCTGTAAACGATCCGCCGCAGTTTAAAAATTTTCCGGCGATAGATCTTTCCCGTATTAATCCCAGAACCGTTATCTATCGCAACTATGTATGGGATGTGGATGACACTCGGGATAATTTGTATTTGCGTGTTTTGTACAGCGGCTCGGTTCAAATTACCGTTCGATCCGATTCCGTCTCCTTTCAGGTAGCGGATGATTGGTATGGTACGCAAACGATTCGCCTAAGTGTACAGGATGCGGCCGGAGCTGCCGATACGACCAATGTGATTGTCTACCGGCAAAATTTGCAGACGGCACCCAGAATTGTCGATTTGGACAGTTTACACTTAGAAGAAGATCAAACGCGCAGCATTTCTTTGGCTTCCCATGTGCAAGACCCGGATAATGCCAGTGGTGAGATTACCTGGAATGTGCAAGCCCCTTCGTATCTTGGAGCCCGATTGGACGGCAGTGGCCAACAACTGCGCATTCAACCGGCAGCTAACTGGAACGGGGAAGACTTTGTTGTATTAAAAGCTACCGATCCTCAGGGCCATTTTGATTACGATACGCTACAGGTTGTTGTCCTCCCGGTGAACGATCCTCCGAATATTGAAGCGATTCCCGATATCATCATGTTGGCCGGGACCTATTTTACGCTGGATTTAAAGAACTATTTAAGTGATCCGGACGGTTACGATGATTTGCAGAAAGTGGAATTGCTGAACAATCCACAAAGTTTCATCGGTTATTATGTGAACGGTTTTCAGGCTACTTTTTTTGCGCCACAGGGCTTCCACGGACAGGAAACTTTCATGCTAAGGGTTACGGACAAAGCAGGAGCTCAGGCCGTTGCCATTTTTCTGTTACGTGTGCGTTCGGGTAGTATTGCGGCGGGAGTAGACGTGCATCCTTTTGGTAGCGGGACGGTAATCCATGTGAATTGGAATTCCGGTTTGCCCACCAGAGACCATTTGGAATACAGTCTTGATTATAGCTTTAATCAATCCACCCCGACAGAGGCGGAATTTACTACCACGCATCATGTGGTGCTGGAAAATTTAAAACCGGACAAAACCTATCATTTTCGTGTGGTTTCGCTCAATGAACAGGGCTTGGTTATTGTCAATCCCGATTCTGTTTTCAAAACGGGGAAGGCCGTGAAGGGAGTAAATGTTTTTCCCATTCCTTTTAAAGTGAACGATGCCTCCTCGGGCGACGGCATCTATTTTACTAATTTGGGCTCCAAAGCGCATCTGTCCATTTACAACTTACTGGGTGATCTGGTTTGGCAAAAGGATATTCGCGGCCCGGTTTTTAAATGGGATGTTAAAAACGGCAACGGACACCAGGTACATTCCGGCCTCTATTTGTATCGCTTAAAAACAGACGGTAAAACCTATCATGGCAAGCTAATCATCATTCGCTAAGAAGTTTTGCCCGCCGAATTTAATCATAAAAAAACAAATTGATTCGTTGAATTAGTCACAAAGCCCGATCTTGCATTTCCGTATTATGGTTACGTTAATTTTAATTAGATTGGGATTATGTTCTGCGGAATTATTGCATTCGAAAATAGCGATCTTCAAAGAGAATGTATTGAGGTCCTCAACGATTACGAAGTGATCCGTGTTAAAAGCGAGCGGGATTTGCATTCTATTGATGCCGTTTGTCTGGATAATTTGTTGTTTTTTATTACGGATGATTTGGACAAGGAAAAACGGATCATCACTTCTTTTAAGGGCAAAAAAGTTCCCAAATTTTCCATTATTTTTTACAATCGTTCCTTATTGCTTACGAAAGATGCGGTCTGGAATCAACAGGAAAATTTGTATTTCGTGGCCGGTGAAGAGAGAACCGTTCACTTGCGTCATCTGATTCAGGTTTTATTAAACAACCATTGGCGTCGTATCCCGTATGAAAAATTGGGCATCGATTACCAAAAGTTATCAGGGCGCATGAAAAAGGTCATGGAATTTATCGAAACCAACGAATTGCAGAAGTGTGACATTTTCCACATTGCTGCCTATTTAAAAATTACACCCGGCTATTTCAGTCAGTTGTTCAAAAGCGAGACCGGACAAACCTTTCGCGGATTCATGCAAAAAGTGCTTAATTATTATGAGAACTTACTTTTCCTGGACTGGAAAATGGATGTCAAAAGTGTGTCTCGTCTCTTAGGCTACAGCGAGCTCTCCAGCTACAGCCGTTCGTTTAAAAACCGCAAGGGACAATCACCGCGGGCTTTTGCCAAACTAAAGGTCCAACCGTAAATTTTTTTGAATCCAACCGAATACACTCGATTTTAAGACAGATCTTTTTTATATTCATTAGGTAACAAAGGCGGACAAAGGGGTATGATAACACAGCCGACGATTTGTTCAAACAGGTGACGGAATCTTTTTGTTTGCTTGATCGTTACCATTTAATACATTCAGAAGAAACGGTACGTGTGCATTATGAAAAATATTTTGACGGTTGATGTGGAAGAATGGTTTCACCCGGAAGCGTTACAACACCTTTTCCCGAGGCAAACCTGGCATGAACAGCCCTCGCGCCTTGTGCCCCTGGTGGAAGGCTTGCTGGATTTGTTTGAGGAATACGGGGCGCGCGCTACTTTTTTTGTGCTTGGCTGGGTGGCTGAACATCATGCGCCGCTGATTCGACAAATGGTCGATCGCGGACATGAAGTGGCCACGCATAGTTACAGCCATCGTATGGCCGATAAATTGAATGCAAAAGCATTCGAAGAAGATCTCAAACGATCCGTTAAAATTCTGCAGGATATTACGGGTAAGGAAGTTCTGGGTTTCCGCGCTCCGACCTTTTC
This sequence comes from uncultured Caldithrix sp., assembly GCA_964532875.1. Taxonomy (GTDB): domain Bacteria; phylum Calditrichota; class Calditrichia; order Calditrichales; family Calditrichaceae; genus Caldithrix. The sequence continues at coordinate 6,128 of CAZHIZ010000159.1, forward strand.
CGTAACGCGAAAAACATTTTGGGTATTTGATGTCTTGGCTAAATTAGGTTTGAAATACGATTCGTCCATTTATCCCATCTGGCACGATCGCTACGGTGTGCCCGATGCGCCGCGTTTCGTATTTGAAGTGGAAACCCACAGCGGCGCTAAAATTTTGGAATTCCCCATGCCCACGTTGCGCTTGTTGGGGAAGAATTTTCCTTTCGGAGGAGGCGGTTATTTACGCCTTTTCCCTTTACGATTTACGATGATGGCAATTCGGCGCTTTAATAAATGCGGCTATCCGGCGATTATCTACATGCATCCCTGGGAGTTCGATGACGACCAGCCCAAAGTTCCCATGGGCCGCTTGCAGGCTTTACGTCATTACGGTAATATCGGTAAAAATTTTCAGAAGGTGGCCACGCTGCTTAAAACTTTTGAGTGGACCAACTTTGAAACGTATTTTTACCAAATAAAAAACGATGGGACTTTGCCAATAAAAAAGCTAAACATCGACGCCATTTAATCCGATACTATTTTAAAACAATCATCAAAAATGATTGCCTGATTGAACGGGTAAAATAGTTTCATATTCAATTAAACGGAGAATAAAATTCATGAGTGAAACAAGACATGTGTTAGTTGTAGATGATGAACAGGAAGTTCGCGAAACATTAGCCGGGGTACTGAAAAGTCTGGATTACATTCCCCATGTGGCGGCAAACGGAGTTGAAGCCCTGGAAATTATCCGAAAAGAACCCATCGATGTGGTGCTTTCCGATTTGTACATGCCGGAAATGGACGGTATCGAATTATTGAAACGGGTTCGTTCGGAAAACAAAAAAATCGTTTTTTTGATGATTACGGCTCACCCTACCATTGAAACCGCTGTTGAGGCTATTAAAAAAGGCGCTTATGATTACCTGACCAAACCCTTTCACATCGAAGAAGTCCGGCTTAAAATTAATCGCGCTCTGGAAAGCAAGGGCCTGGCCAATTCCCTCAAAACGGCCAATGGTATTATTTGGGCACTTATTTTCTCCATTCCCTTGTGGTTGATTTTGGGTATCGTATTAGCCAAATTATTAAAATAAACGAAACTGAAAACAAATTGTCACGGACCGTTTTACACTCGGTCCTTTCTTTTTTTACAGTCCTTTCTTTTTTATTATTTCAATTTCAGGGTCGGTTTATCGCACCGGCCAAATTTACCCTGTTTACAAAATGACAATCAATACGTAATTTTGCCTTCAGGCAGTGGCATGGCATGCCCAAAATCGATAATTTTTATCAATCCTATAGTAAAAGAGAGGAATGTACCATGGCTATCACAACGATCCACGGAAGCATCAAGGTGTCCACCCGGGGCTTTAATGATATCATCGATATAACGCCACAGGTGAAAAATTTCGTCCGGGCGAACGGTCTTTTGGAAGGTCAGCTATTGATTTTTATTAACGGTTCCACGGCGGCTATTAGTACGATTGAGTATGAACCCGGATTATTGCGTGATCTTCCGGAAATGATGGACAAAATTGCACCCATCAATAAACGCTACCACCATGACGATACCTGGCATGACGGCAACGGTTATGCCCATTTGCGTTCAACTTTAACCGGTACCTCGTTTACGGTTCCCGTCATCGATCGGCAGTTGATTTTAGGAACCTGGCAGCAAATTATTTTAATTGATTTTGATAATACACCACGGCAGCGCAGCGTTGTTTTGCAGTTTGTAGGGGAGGTAGCGGGGGGCGAGAGTTGAATGGGGAATGGTTGAATTGTTGAATGGTTAAAAAGGTTGAATAGAAAATGGTTGAATCGTTGAATGGGTTAACATGGGGCGGGATCGTTAATCGTTGTTCGTTATTCGTTAATGGTTAATGGGTGCTTGTTTGGTGCAGAGATGGGTTGAATGGAAAATGGTTGAATGGTTAAATAGGTTCTGCTCTGTGGTTTGGCGTCCGTGAATGGTCACCAATATCGGTGACTCTCGCAAATTCTGACTGTTCAATATTGTAGTGGCTCCCCTCCCTGCAAATTTTGCAGGGAGGGGCGGGGGTGGGTTTTTC
>CAZHIZ010000160.1:0-4319 GCA_964532875.1 uncultured Caldithrix sp.
TGTGAGAGGGATAATGACGGGACAAGCATATTGCCTCGTCTTACCCTACTCGATTACATACGGAAGCATTCAACAGGGACATGGAATAGATTGAAGTTGGTTGAGGGTTTGGAGCGAAAGCGACATCCCGCATTGCGGGACGAGTCCTTTTAGGTGTACCAAAAAAGGACTTAGCGCCGGTTTTTGTGTTTAAGAAAAATAAATTTACTTTTTTGCTCTATTAACCGGTATTGAGTAGGTGGAAAATTAAAAATTTATCCCGAATACTACCTGCAATATTTTAGCCGGTAAGTTGCGAGTAACCGTGCCCTGGCCAAAGGCGGAAGTCTGTCGGTAGCGGGGATAGGCCACATAATAACGTACACCCAGATTAATAATATTGTAGCGAATGCCTGCACCAAGCGCGTAGGCAAAAGCCTTACCCGCTTCGGTCGTCTCCTTGTATTCCACATAGTCTTTTTCGGTTTTGGCGTAAAAAATGTCCGGATAATGGGAATACAAAAAGCCGATTTGTGCCAGGCCGTACACCCCCAATAAGGGCCCGAACCACTTTTGTTGCGAAATGCCCGTCATGAACCAAAGCGTGTAGTAACTGTTGGCCGTAATACCGTATTCCGGATTTTGATCCTGCAAGGCCCCGGCTTTGAAGCTGTGCGCATTTAACGAAACGGAACTCATCCAGTTAACCGGAAATTTGGTGTATTGCACATATTCCGCCATCAAGCCGATCCCGTTGTTGGCGTAACCGGCTTTGCTGCCCTGAGTGCTGGCAAATTCACCCTGGGCCACAATGGCCGATCCGTAAATACCGAAGCGGTGCGTGGGGGCTTTCTTCTTCTTCGGAGAAGCTTGAATCACCGATAAGCTGAGTAGTAACAGGAAAAGCGTCCCTATGAAAATGGAAGTCTTTTTCATGACACATCCTATGGTTTAATTAAAGTATTTTAAAATTGCGTAATTTTTATTTAAAGATCAACTCCGAATTTTTGGTTTTGAAATTCACTAAAATTGAACCATTCCATCGGCACTTTGTTCCGCTGTAAATGAATAACGAAACGTGATTTTCAGTCGAACCGATATGTAAAATATCACCTTTTTCCCGGGCCATTTTCCTTGTATCTTTCAAAATTTCCGTACAATCTAATGGAATGACTTACGAACCTGAAACGGGAGGGCTTTACCATGCGCATCGGATTTGTCAGTTCGTTTCCGCCGGTTGAATGTGGAATCGCAACCTATTCGCTGTTCTTAACCGATGCCCTGCGCGACCTGCATCAGGATGTGTATGTGGTTTCGCATATCGGGGGTGTCGGAAAACAAGTTTTTCCTGTTTTTGATTATGAAGATGAAGACCTTGCGCATAAAGCATTTTCCACAATGATTCGTTTCACACCGGATGTGGTGCACATTCAGCATGAATTCGGCCTGTACGGTAAATTCTACGGCATGCAGGTTATTCCTTTGATTTTACGTTTTCGTTTAAGCGGGCTTCCCGTCGTTACCACCTTGCACACCGTGTATCGCAACATGGAAGAAGCGCATCGCTTATTGCTTCAAAATATCATTGCCAATTCCAATGCAATTATCGTCCACGAGCAGTTTCAAAAGGAAACGCTTTTAAATGCCATTTCAGGGATTCCTGAAGAACACATCCATGTAATCGAACACGGTGCCCGCCTTGTGGAACCCGTAGCCAATGCCAAGCAAAAATTGGGTTTGCCCGTGGATCGTAAGATCATTTTAATGATCGGCTATTTTCGTCCCAGTAAAAATTTCGAATTGATCATTCAACTGATGCCCGAAATCGTTAAACGTAATCCCGATGCCCTGTTGGTGGTGGCCGGAAAGGTCCGCGGACAGGAATATCGCGATTATCGAACCAAGCTGTTCAAAATGATCGAAGAATCACCCGTTCATGATCACATTTATGTCATTCGCGGCCAATTAAAACAAGAGGTTTTCGATACCATACTTTCCGCTGCGGATGTGGTCGTTTTACCTTACAAAATCAATTCGCAAAGCGGAATTCTGGCCCACAGCCTGGCGTTTGGCCGTCCGGTGGTGGTTAGCGAAAGTGGATCGATGAAAGAAATAATGAAGCGTTCGGGGGCAGGATTGGTGGCTAAAAACGAAAAAGAGTACATCCGGCATATTTCACGGATTTTGCAGGACGAAAAATTAGCCCGGCAATTTTCCAATAACGCCAGGGCTTATGTCCGTGAGCGCATCTCATGGAATATTGTCGCCCAAAAACATCTGCACATCTACCAAAGTTTATTGGAAGAACCGATTCTGGAATCGCGAACCATTTGGGTCGAATAGAAAGGAGGCCGGACATGGAAACGCAATTGCTAAAACCGTTCAGGCGTTATGAGGGTAATCCCATTTTAAAAAGAGAAGACATTCCCTACCCGTGCAATACGGTTTTTAATGCCGCTGCCGTAAAATTTAAGGGAACGTACATTTTGCTGCTGCGGGTAGAAGATTTAAGCGGCATCAGTCATTTAACCTTAGCCCGATCCGATGACGGCTACCACTTCGAAGTGGAGAGCAAACCGTGGATTGTACCGGCCAAGACCGGCCCCTTTGAAATTTACGAACGCTACGGTGTGGAAGACCCGCGCATCACCCCCATTGACGGAAAATTTTACATTACCTACACGGCATTTGGCCCTTACGGCCCTCGGGTGGGAATCGGCGTAACCGAAGACTTTGAACATTTCGAACGCATCGCTCTAATTACGGAGGTGGACAATAAGGACGCCGTTTTATTTCCCGAAAAAATAAACGGGCAATATGTAATGATCGATCGTCCCGGCGGATTCGGTGGTGCGCGGGGTGACATCTGGATGCAGTTTTCACCGGATTTGATTCATTGGGGCCGGGCTCAGGTTCTTTTGGCTCCGGAGCCGGGCTGGGCTTCCGCCAAATTGGGCATTTCCACGCCGCCCGTTAAAACCGAAGAAGGGTGGCTGGTACTCTATCACGGGGTACGGACGACGGGGGCCGGACGTTTGTACCGCATCGGTGCCATGCTTCTCGAGTTAAACCAACCGCAAAAAATCATTGATTTTACCCACCATTTTATCTTTGGGCCGGAAGAATTTTACGAACGCACCGGCGATGTGCCCAATGTGGTTTTCCCTTGCGGAGCGATTCCCGAAGAAGACGGAACCCTAAAAATGTATTACGGGGCCGCCGACACTTACATTGCTTTGGCCGAAGCGAAAATAGATGATTTGATCGCCGCCTGCCGTTTGTCCCGGCGGGAAATCCGACCCCGTAAAAAGAATTACTGAAGTTGACTGAAAAAAAAAAATTTGTTTCGTCTGTTAGCTACGGATGGCCATAATTGGTGCACAAATCAAGTTGCCTTTTGGGATAAGCGCGCTTGCTTTATTAAGGGGAGATGGTTAAGTTCGTCGCTTAAGAGAACAAAAACAAAGGCATGCGCTGGTGAAACATTTAAGTGAACGAAAACCCTGGGCGGCTTATTGGTTAATCGTCGTTTTGTTAATTTCAGGCGGTTGCCGGCAAAAACAAAACAAGCCGCAAGTCTGGGTGGCCCGTGTGGGAGAGCGTTACATTTCGCCCCGTGAGTTTCGTCTTTTTTATCAGTTAGACCCCAATTTCGGTCTGGATTCCATCGGCTTTCCGGCCGTAGTCGGTGAATTGCAAACCATGACCGATCAAATTTTGGCGCTTAAACAGGCGCGTAAAGACGGCTTGCTAAAGGATGCGGTTATTCAAAAGGCTTTGCAATGGGAAAAGCGGCAGGCCATGTTACGGGCTTTGTACCGCAAACGCATTGGCGCTAAAATCAAAATCAGCGAAGCCGATCTGCGACAGGCCTATTTGCAGAAAAATCAAATGGTGCATGTGCGTCATTTGTTTAGCAAAGACAAAGCGCAGGCCGAAAAGTGGCATCGTCTTTTAACCGCAGGCAAGGCAAGTTTTAAGCAATTGGCCGCCCAAGCCTTTAGCGATAGCACGCTTAAACACAACGGCGGCGATTTGGGATGGGTTAAAATTTCGGAATTGGACAAAGATTTCGTTCACGGTTTAGACACTTTGCGACCGCAAGAAATTTCCAATCCTGTGCACACACACTGGGGCTACCATATTATTCAACTGATCGATCGCAAGCAACCGGCCATCATCCGCGAAAGCGATTTCAATCGGCAGCGTCTGGGACTTACCGAATGGTTGCGGCAAAAAAAAGGATTGCAACGTGCCCGCATTTACATTCGCGAAACAATCGGCCGTTTAAATCCCCAGCCGGATGCCCGCCTGTTTGTGTTAATGTGGGCCCAACTTAC
>CAZHIZ010000160.1:4419-8060 GCA_964532875.1 uncultured Caldithrix sp.
CGAAAAGAAGGCCTGGCTGACGACCCGCAGGTCAAAAAGGAAGTACAGCGTTTTGCCGAACAGGAGTTGTACTATTATTATGTGAATCAAATTGTCGATACGCTTCGAATCCCGCCCGAAGTAAGCGCTTATTTTAAGAAAAAAGATCGCAGCAACTCACCCCGAGAGTTGCGCCATTTTAATACGCTGTTAGAATGGAAGTGGAGCAGAGCGCAACGCATTTTGCATCAGCGCCTACAAAAACTTCCGGTTAAAGTGGAAGTGAATCTCCCGGTTTTAAAACGGGAAAGTAAAAATATCGATTGGCGGGGCAATGTGCGCATGTTCATGGTGCGGAAGCCCTCATAAGACAACGGGTAAAGGTAGGGACGGGATTTGCAAACGGTTGTTCGAACAAAGAAATCACCAAAGAAGCCCGCTTCTTTTGTGGCTCTGCTTTTTTTACTGCTTTTTGCCGTCATGGTTGCCTCATGCCAATTTCCCCCGCAGGCCCGGCGCTTTAAAAAGGATGAGCCGAAACGCCTCTTGCTTTCCATAGATCGTTTAATGCAACAGGGGCACTATGTTAAAGCGCATCATTATTTGGAGGTCTTAAACGAAAAATGGGCCGCTACGCCTTTGGCCGATGATGTGGCCTATCGTTTAGCCTATTTGCATGTTTTGGCCGATTCGGCCAATCCGTATTTCAATTACCGGGCGGCCTCTCGGGCCTTTGAGCAATGTTTAAAAAAATTTCCGCACAGCGCGTACAGATCAGCTTGTAATAATTGGTTAAAAATTCTATATTTCACTTTTGATTTACAAAAACGTTTCCAATTACAACAAAGTGAACAGCGGGCGCTGCAAAAAAAAGTGCGGGTATTGCAAAGAAAGATTGAGACATTGCAGCGCACGTTAAAAGATTTGGAACAGGTGATCAAACGAAACGAGTAGGAGGTTGTTTGTTTAAAAAGGTTTTAATTGCCAATCGCGGCGAAATAGCTTTACGTATTATTCGGGCTTGTAAAGAATTGGGAATCCCCACGGTGGCCGTGCATTCGGAAGCGGACACGGATTCCTTGCACGTGAGTTTTGCCGACGAGGCCGTGTGCATCGGGCCGGCGCCCAGCAACGAAAGCTATCTCGATCCGCGGCGTATTATTTCCGCTGCGGAAATTACAGGCGCCGACGCCATTCACCCGGGTTACGGCTTTTTGGCCGAAAATGCCGATTTTGCCGATATGTGCGAAAACAGCGGCATCAAATTCATTGGCCCCTCGGCACAGGTGATTCGGGATATGGGTAATAAATCGCGCGCCAAAGAAATGATGATCAAGGCCGGAGTTCCTGTAGTGCCCGGCAGCGAAGGCGTGGTTGAATCGTTGGAACAGGGCCTGAGCATTGCCGATGAGATCGGCTATCCCATTATTTTAAAAGCGGTTTCCGGTGGCGGCGGACGCGGCATGCGTATCATTCGGGCTAAAGAAGATTTCGAGACCAATTTCCAGATGGCTCAGGCCGAAGCGCGCGGAGCCTTTGGCGATCCTTCCATGTACATCGAAAAGTACATCGAAAATCCGCGGCACATCGAAATTCAAATTTTAGCCGACGAGCATGGCAATGTGGTGCATTTAGGTGAGCGGGAATGCAGCATTCAACGCCGTCATCAAAAGCTTCTGGAAGAAGCGCCTTCCATTGCCATCGATTCGCAGTTACGGGAGCGCATGGGCAGTGTGGCGGCCAAAGGCGCCAAAGGGGTCGGCTATTACAGCGCCGGTACCATCGAATTTTTATTGGACAGCGAACGCAATTTCTATTTCATGGAAATGAACACACGTATTCAGGTGGAACATCCCGTTACGGAAATTGTGGCCAATTTGGATCTGGTAAAAGAACAAATTCGCATTGCAGCCGGAGAAAAATTGGATGTCAGCCAAAAGGATATTCAAATTAAAGGGCATGCCATTGAATGCCGCATTAATGCCGAAGACTGGGAAAAGAATTTTATGCCCAACCCCGGTAAAGTCGAAGTGTTTCATTTACCCGGCGGCCCCGGCATCCGTATCGATAGCCATGTCTATCAGGAATATCAAATTCCGCCCTATTACGATTCGTTGATTGCCAAGCTTATTGCTTACGGCCGGGATCGTGAAGAGGCGCTGGCGCGCATGAATAGGGCCCTGGACGAATTTTTTATCGAAGGGGTCAAAACAACCATTCCTTTTCACAAAAAACTAATCAATCATCCCGATTTTGTCTCCGGTAAATTCGATACGGGCTTTTTGGATCGGGTGGATTTGATGAAAGAAAGCGATTAAATTAATAACGATACCATTAACTTGTGGAGGCCGAAATGAACGTACCTGAAAATTTGAAATACACCAAAGACCATGAATGGGCCAAAATCGATGGCGACGTGGCCACGGTGGGTATTACCGATTACGCGCAGGGTGAACTGGGCGATGTGGTATTTGTGGAATTACCGGAAGTGGATGCAACCGTTACCAAAGGCGAAACCTTCGGAACGATCGAGGCGGTGAAGGCTGTGGCCGATTTGTTTGCGCCGGTCAGCGGAACGGTTGTGGAAATAAATCCCAAACTGGAATCCACACCGGAAACCGTGAATCAGGATCCTTATGGCGAAGGCTGGATGATTAAGATTAAGATGAGCGATCCCGGCGAAGTCAACGATTTGCTGACGGCCGAGCAATACAAAGAATTGATCGCCTGAAAAATCTAAAAGCAAGTTGGGGGAGTTTTCAAGCTCCCCCCCTTTTTTGATTGTTACGAGCGTTAACTGAAAGATCCTAAAAAATAATTCTTACTGAATTTTCTGCTAATTGTAATCGCCCGTTTAAATTCCCAGTTCTCCCGCAGAAGGGGAGAGCCCGCCTTCAGCGGGACCGGTTTACAATTTTTCTTCACCCTTGACCATTACCAAATGACGAATACGCCATCTCATTAATTAATTTATTTTTAGCTAAAAAAAACAGGATTTTGGCCGAAGCTAAAATGTTGTCACACACACAAAGGGTGCGTACCATGCAAAACAAACCGGGCTTTAACCAAAAAGAATTGGCTATCCTTGATCGAATCGATTTGGATGTTCGGGAATATCAAAACCTGTATGACAAAGGTCTGGAGCTAATCGAAAAAGAACCGCAAAGCAAACAGCTTTTAACCTCTATTCTGGACGATTATTTGAAGCGCCTGGACGACCTGCCTCCAACCGATATTTCATTGGAAAAAATCGAAGACTATGACGATGAAATTAAAGAAAAAATAAAATCTCTCATACTCTTTGGTACGCAGGCCGTTTTAATACGGCAAAATTCCATCATGCAAAAAAAGCTCAACGAGACCAATCAAAAATACCGCGATTTGCTGAGCGTAGTTACACATGAATTCAAAAATTCCTTGACGTCCATTTACGGTTACAACCGCATCATCAAAAAACGCATCGAACAAAATCGCACAGACGGGCTGGAACCGTTGAGCGATAATATCGATCGCCTGACCAAAAATCTGTTTGCCATGGTCGATACGTTGCTTAATATGTTTTTAATCGAAGACGGTAAATTAAATATTGATCGTCAGCTTTTCGATTTTGTGCAGGATGTGATTAAACCCATCATGGAAGAAGTTAAAATTCAGTTGGAACA
>CAZHIZ010000161.1:0-7892 GCA_964532875.1 uncultured Caldithrix sp.
CGCTGATCTCGCTGATTTCCGCAGAGAATAAAAGCCCTGAATGCTAACGGCTTTTTAACTTCTCCAAGTCAGGTTAAATGCCTGCTGCAGTTGCCCGCGCAAGACCTGTAACGCCGCAGCAAACGTTTCTTTTACGGGGAAGGAAAATACAATTTTTTCGTATTGTTCACGTCGGCAATTTCTATTTTTCAATTGCTCCATGACTTCGAAAAATAGAGACTGAAAATTCAACTCCTCCTTGAAAGGCCTGAGATAGGCCTGTAAATCATTCCATTGTTGAGACTGCATGCCGGGGCAATCTTCCGTGGGCGGAACCAAAATAAAATCCGTACGCTTTGTTTCGCTATCGTACCGACACCCCACCGGTGCCAGGGCACAAACCAACGGCTTATGCCCAGGATGCAATTGACAATATCCCTTAAGCTGTCCGTCGTCTTGTAATTCATTGATTAAAAAAGGGCAAAAGCGTAGCGGTTTTTCCTTAAAACGAATGCGCGGCCGCCAAACCGTCTGATTTTTATCGCGCACCAATTCCACCCAACCTTTAGCAAACAGATCAGCCGTGTGCCCAAAACCCAAATATTGCGCCATCTTGTACAAATCGTACCAATTGAGCAACACCTCCTGCTCTCCCCTGCAGCAATCGCCGCACAGCGTGCAGGCAAAATTAAATCCGTCATTTATCTGCGGAAATTTTTCATTCATGGGGAATTAAATTTTTTCCTTGATAATCTCGTGCAATTTCTCGATGCGATCGGATTCGCCCAGAACAATCAATTTGTCGTTCTTATTTAAAACGGTCGAGGAAACCGGATTAAAGAACCATTTGGAATCTTTGGCCCGCTTTAAGGCGATGACAATCAAACCGGTACGTTGGGGAATTTTGGCCTGACTCAACGTTTTGTCCACCAGGCTGGAATCGGGCGGAATGCTGATTTCTTCCAGCCGTAAGGACAAATCCGTGCTGGTCATCATGACTTCCAAAAAGCTGATTAAGGTGGGACGCAAAATAACCGAGGCCATGCGCATGCCTTCCAGAACATTGGGCACAATCACATAATTCGCCCCGGCTTTGTACAATTTTTCCTGCGTGTGCGGATCGACAGCACGGGAAATAATGATTAAATTTGCATTCAGGTCACGAGCCGAAACGACGATGAACAGGTTATCGGCATCGACCGGCATGGTGGTAATCAGGCCGTGTGCGTTTTCGATGTTGGCTTCATGCAAAATTTCGTCTTTGGTAGCATCGCCCTCGACAATCAAAATTTCCGGGAATAATTCGCGCAGTTCATCCACAATTTCGGCTTTTTGTTCGATAACCACAAAATCTTTGTGCATTTGCTGAAATTCGCGAATGACGGTTTTGGCCGTTTCGCCTCCCCCGCAAATAATAATGTGATCTTTCAGTTTAGCAATTTGCTTCTTCATTTTTTGCAGTTTCCTTTTTGCTAAAATTTGAGACGACACAAACCAGGTTGTAATGCTGGCGGAAAGTAAGGCAATGACCATGAGACCGAAAACGATAATAAACATGGTAAAAATGCGCCCCCAGTGTCCAAGGGGATGTACCTCACGAAAACCCACCGTCGAAAAGGAAATAATAGTCATGTACAATGCATCGAACCAGTTCCAGCCTTCGATCATTTGAAATCCGATTATTCCGACGGCAAGCAACAGCAAGAAGATGAGTGCTACAAAAACGAAATTCAGATAAAGGTGATCTTTATGGGTAATTCCTGATTGTCTCATGGCTACGGTTCTTTTCTGCGCTTATTTGCCAAAACAGGGCTATTCTTCATCCAATTCCGAAACATCCGGCGGCATAAGCTCTTCGCGAATGAGCAATAAAATGGCCGATTGCGGTACGATCACGTATTTTTGTTTGTCGATTTCCACCTCTACGGCCGCCTTGCGCATAAAAATAGCGTAATCGCCCTCTTCGGCCTGCAGAGGTAAATATTTCGGTTCATTGCGATGTTCTTCCCACGGTTCGTCCGAACTCGTCGGTTCCGGCAAGGGATAACCCGGCCCCACTTTAACTACAAAACCGGCCTGTACTCTTTCCTTTTCTTCCACACCTTGGGGTAAATACAAACCGTGCGAGGTTTTATTTCGTGATTCATCGGGACGAATGAGTACGCGATCGCCCACAACAATAATTTTTTTATCCAGCATAAATAGCTTTCCTTTTTAATTTACAGGCAATAAGCAAATGTAGGCCTTAAGCCCGGCATTTTCAAATGGAATTTAATCCGGCTACGGCACTCTGTTGTTGCGGCCCAAAGGGGTTCCGTTTTGCGTCTCGCTCCCGAATATCGCGCCGCCCCTGTGTCTTTAATCGAAAATGCCAAACAAATTCAACAAAATAATAAAAATTATTAGAGGAATAAAATAACGCATCATGAAAACCCAGACGGAGAACACGGCACCAAACGTTTTGGAACCTTGTTTGATTTCGTTAGCCGCATTTTTGGCGCCCCACACCCAACCGATAAAGATGGAAAGCATCAGCGCACCGAAGGCCAGGGAGAAATCGCCGAAGACAAAACTCATCTGACTTAAAAAATCGGGATCGGACAGGCGTTGCGGAATCAGTCCGAAATGGGTTAAAAACGGATTGGCGCCCTGAGAAAGAGCGGAAGGAATGCCCAACAAAAAGGCCACAAAGGCCACGATCCAAACCACTTTTTTACGTGATATTTTCTTTTCGTCCACCACAAAAGCAACCGGCACTTCCAAAAGCGAAATGGTAGAGGTCAGGGCAGCCACCGAAAGAAGCAGGAAGAACAAAGCGCCCACCACCGCCCCGCCGGACATGTGCGCAAACATTTCGGGTAGAACGACAAAAACCAATTTGGCACCCACTTCCGGGCTTTGATGGTTGGCAAACAGAGCCGGGAAAATAATCAATCCGGCCATTAAAGCGATTAACGAATCGAAAAACACAATGTAGCCTGCCGAGGAAAACAAGTCGTCGGATTTGGTAACGTAGCTGCCGTAGGTGATCATTAACCCCATGCCCAAACTCAGGGAAAAAAAGGCCTGCCCCAAAGCGGCCAAAACCACCGATCCGTCGATTTTGCTAATATCGGGCATCAAATAAAAACGTAAGCCCGCGGCGGAACCCGGTAACGAATTGGCGTAAATGATGAGTCCCAACATCAAGACGAACAGCAGAGGCATTAAAATTTTGGACCAACGCTCAATGCCGCCGGAAACACCACCGTACACAATTCCCGCCGTAATCAGGATGAACAGAGCCAGCAACAAAATAACCTTTAACGGATCGGAAATAAACGCGTTGAAATTTCCCGGGTTTCCGCTGAGCATCTTAAAAATATAGCCCACCGTCCAACCGGCAATCACACTGTAGAACGACAAAATGCCCAGACCGGTTAGCACGCCCAAATACCCCACGCCTTTCCATGACGATTTGGGACGAATGGCTTCGATGGCACCGACCGGATTTTTTTGCGCCGCCCGGCCTAAAGCCAGCTCGCCCAGCATGTAGGGCAAACCGATAAAAGCCACAATCAATAAATAGATCAGCACAAAAGCCGCGCCGCCGTTCTTTCCGGCAATATAAGGGAAACGCCAGATATTACCCAAACCGATGGCCGAACCCGAAGCGGCCAGGATAAAACCGATTTTCGAACTCCATTCGCCACGTGCCTGCATGAATGTCTTCCTCCCGATGGGTTAAAATCGTTTATGCTTTACGTGTTTTCTTCATCATTTCAGCCAAACTGCATACGAACTTAAATATATTGAAAAATAAGAAAAAAAATAAAATAATCTTGTGCCGGCCTTTGCAAAATGTGAATAAATGTGCGCTTATTCAATCTTTTCGTCTTTTTTTTATTTACCTGCCTGCTTTGCCCGAACATCATTTGCAAATAGTAAACACGAATCCTATATTTGTGCCGGTTAATGAACAAGGAACTCCCATGCACCGTTTGTTTCCGTTTTTAATCGCCGTATTTTTGCTGATCGCTGCCTGTCAAAACAGGCCCGAAGCGGTCGATTCGCAACAAGCCCAAAAGTGGCAAAAAGCCTGGTTGGCCTATCGGGCCCATACGGATTCCCTATTTAAAAACGCGGACTGGTCGCCCATTCCCGCGCAGCAACGAGCAGCTTTCACCCATTTAAATTATTACGAATACGATCCGAGCTGGCGCCTTATTTTAATATTGCATCGTTATGCCCAGGCCGAGTCCGTCACGGTTTCGGGCACCAAAAGCGGCGATCTGCGTCCCGCCCTGCGTTACGGATATTTCGAGTTCAAACATCAGGGCCAACCGTGCCGCTTGGAAGTCATTAAAATTTTGCCTCACGGAAAATACAAAGAGGCCGATCTTTTTCTCGGGTTTTGGGACAAAACATCCGGTAGCGAAACGTATGCCGGCGGACGCTATGTCGATCTAAAACCGCTGGGAAACGATCGCTACTTGGTTGATTTCAATTATGCTTACAACCCCTATTGTGCTTACAGCCATCGTTACAGTTGTGCCATTCCGCCGTTACAAAATCGTTTACCCGTAGCGGTTCGTGCCGGAGAAAAAAAATACGAAAACCATCGAAACGAGAAGGACCACCCATGAAACGCTATCTTGCAAGTGCTTTACAAGCCGTTCGCGAAGCCTCCGAAATTTGTCGTGCCGTTCAAGCCCAATTGATTGCCGAAGATACCTTAACCAAAAAAGACCGCAGTCCGGTAACCGTGGCCGACTTCGCCTCGCAGGCGGTCATCTGCCATCGCCTGCATCAAGACTTTCCGCACATCCCCATCGTGGCCGAAGAAGATGCCGACAGCTTACGGGATGACGCCAACCGTGAGGTTCTCGAGAAAATCAAACATTTCTTACCCGAATGGTCGGAAGAAGAAATCTTTGAGCGCATCGATTTGGGTAACGGCCGGAGTTCGGATTTATTCTGGACACTGGATCCCATTGACGGCACCAAAGGATTTTTACGGAAAGAACAATATGCGGTGGCCCTGGCTTTGATTAAAGACGGCGAACCCGTGCTCGGCGTTTTAGGCTGCCCCAATTTGCCGTTTTCCCACGATACCGATGCGGGAACATTAGCTTATGCCGTGGAAAACGAAGGAAGTTTTGCCGTTCCTTTAAACGGAGGCACACCTGCTGAGCTGCGTGTCTCGTCGCACGGCCCGGAAGATACGGTACGCTTTTTGGAAAGCGTTGAGGCGGGCCATAGTAACCATACCCTGCAGGCCCGCATTCGGGAACACTTCGGAGAAAGGGCCAAATCCGTTCGTTACGACAGTCAGGTTAAATACGCCGTTTTAGCCCGCGGATTAGCCGATGTGTATTTACGGTTACCCAATCCCGCCCAACCGGATTATCGCGAAAAGATTTGGGATCACGCCGCCGGCTACGCCATCGTTAAAGAAGCCGGTGGGCAAATCAGCGACATGTTCGGGAAACCTTTGCAATTTAACCGTGGTAAAAAGCTAACGGCTAATCGCGGCGTTGTGGCCACTAACGGTAAAATGCACGAGACCATTATCGCCTTAATAAACGGGGATTAAAATGATTGAGACGGCGAAAAAGGCGGCTCTGGCGGCCGGTCAAATCGTGATGGAACATTTCCGCAAACTTCCGCCGGGAGCGATTCGCTCCAAACAAAAAAACGACTTTTTAAGCTTTGTAGATGAACAATCCGAACAGACCATTATTACCATCATCAAAGAATCATTCCCCAAGCACGCTTTTTTAGCCGAAGAAAGCGGCGCTTCCCGAAATGAAAATGACTATTTGTGGATCATCGATCCCCTGGACGGAACCACCAATTACATTACCGGATTGCCTATCTTTGCCATCTCCATTGCCTTGCTTTACCGCGGTGCACCTTTGCTGGGCATCGTGTACGATCCCTTGCACAAAGAACTGTTTTGGGCCAAAAAAGGCAAAGGTGCCTTCTTGAATGAACAACCGATTCACGTTTCCAATAAAAACCGTTTGGAAGAATCACTCATCGCAACGGGTTTTCCGTTTAAAGCCAAACATTTTCTAAAACCTTATTTACAAGCTTTTGAAGACATCTTTTTGTCTTCCGTCGGCATGCGGCGCATGGGAGCGGCCGCCATCGATCTGGCTTACGTGGCAGCGGGCCGCTTCGAAGGATTCTGGGAAATCGGTTTAAGTCCCTGGGATATTGCCGCCGGCGGCCTTCTCATCAGCGAAGCCGGGGGGCGCATCAGCGATTTTTGGGATGATGACTCTTTTCTTTACAAGAATTACACCGTGGCCAGCAACGGCCACATTCACAAAGCGTTAATCGAAAAATTAAAACGCTACTTTCCTCACTATCAACGGGTTTACCAAGCAAAAGGAGATTAGCCTTGGATTCCACTACCATCGTACGTACCAAAGGCGAACGCGGTGCCTTGAGTATCATGGCCTGCGATTCCGGCCATGCCTTCGCCCAACGTATTGTCAATCATTTAAATGAAATCATTAATTACGAATCACATAGTTTGCCTTTGCGCCTTATTAACAGTGAAGAAATCCATTTTGCCAATGGCGAAATCAAAACGGTAATCAACGAAAACATTCGCGGCGACGATCATTACATCGTGCAATGCATTGACGATCCCTTAAGCCCCAATACGGTTAACGATAATTTAATGGCCCTGCTCACGGCCATCAACGCCGCCTTTCAATCGGATGCCGACTCCATTACCGTGGTGGTGCCGCAATTTCCGTACTCCCGTCAGGAACGCAAAAAAACGCGCGAAGGCATTACGGCCAAACAAATTGCTCAATTTATTGAAATCTCGGGTGCCAACCGCGTCATTACACTGGATATTCACGCCGAAGCAATCATGGGCTTTTTTACCACGGCTAAACTGGAGAATTTGCACGCTTCCAACTATTTGATTAACCACTTTCAAAAAATTTACCGCAACCAAACGCACGATTTGGTCATTGCCGCAGCCGATGTGGGCGGAGCGGAACGGGCACGTTATTATTCCAAACAAATGAAAGCTCACTTGGCCATCGTGGACAAAGCGCGGGATTACTCCAAACGCGGCGTGATCGAAAGCATGCGTCTGGTGGGCGAAGTGCAGGACAAAGACGTCCTGATTCCCGATGACATGGTAAGCACCGGCGGAACAATCATTAATGCGGCCAATTTGCTCCGTGACAAAGGCGCCAAGAATATTTACGTTTCGTGCAGTTTGCCTTTCTTTAACGAACCGGCCATCGAATTGTTAAGCGACGCTTACGAAAAAGGATTGATTACGCGCGTCATCGGCACGGATGCGGTTTTTCACGGCAGCGAATTCGTTAAAAGCACCCCCTGGTACGACGAAGTTTCCATTGCACCTTTGTTTGCCGAGGTGATTTACAATATCAATCAAAAACGTTCCGTGTCCGATTTACTACGTTGATGATTCGGAAGCGTTAAAAAGAAACCATTCATCGGGAGGTTTGCGAAGGTGCATCGTCGGACGATACCTGTGGTGGCTGCCGTCATCCGTAATGAACAAAATCAAATTTTAATCACACAACGTCCGCTGGGAAAACATTTGGGCGGAATGTGGGAATTTCCCGGCGGCAAGATCGATGACGGTGAAAACGCGCGCCAGGCCCTGCAGCGTGAGTTACGCGAAGAATTGGGCATTGAAACGGAAATCAAAGAACTGCTCTGGCGCGAGACCTTTACCTACCCGGAAAAGACCGTTGACATTCGTTTTTTCGCCTGCTCTTTGACACATCCCGCCCAAACCATTCAACGCCTTCAGGTTGCCGATTTCCGTTGGGTTTCTCTAAAGCAATTAGGCCAATTTTCTTTTCCGCCGGCCGACGCGGCGTTTATTCGGAAACTAACGATGGAGAAGAACGGGAATTAGGGACCTGGTA
>CAZHIZ010000162.1:0-7838 GCA_964532875.1 uncultured Caldithrix sp.
TTTTTAAGCAACAAGAAAAATAAAGCCGGGGAAAATCAGGATTTCTAAATTTTTCTGCAGATGCCAATACCCGGTTTTCGAGTAGTCCCGTCCAAAGCGTAAACGTGTCGAGGTAACCAAGGCATGGCCCTTTCGATACGCTCTCCGGCTCAGACGGAGAACACTCGAGAACCGGTCTGTGTCCTTACTGCCGCCGGATCGTAGATCCGGCTACCGCCGGAACGGTTACTCTTAACCTTTCACCCTTGACCTTCAATAAAAAATCTCACCGAATCCCGTTTACTCCCGAACGCTTAAAAATGAGAATCCACACATAGGCAATTAAAATGCCCAGAAGGCTTCCCGCTAAAACATCAAACGGATAATGTACGCCCACGGCAATCCGCGAATAGGCCACCAAAGCAGCCAGAAACCAGAAGATAATTTGATATTTGCGATAAAAATAGCTGAATACCGTGGCCATGGTAAAAAAATTGGTGGCATGAGAAGAGGGCATGGAAAAGGATGATTTTTTCCCCAGAAGTAGATGCGCCCCTTCCACCACATTACAGGGACGAACGCGATGGAAAAGAGGCTTTAAAATGCGGTTCACCGTTACATCGCTGGTAGCCACCGATAGTAATACAATAAGTAATACCCACCGTCCTTTTTTACCGCCTTTCCACATTAATAAAATAATCGTCAGCAACCAAATGGGGTACCAATGTTCCTTCTTTGTTACAAATGGCATCAAAACATCAAAAATCGGGTTGGCCAAATGGACGTTAAAGAAAACAAACAAGGTGGTATCGAGATGAGCCAAATAGATTAATAGTGCATGCATGGGGAAGAACTCGTTATTTGAATGAAAAGAAAAAGGCATCCCGTTTTTGGGATGCCCACGTGCTGGAGGCGGGACTTGAACCCGCACGGGCGTCTCGCCCACTACCCCCTCAAGATAGCGTGTCTGCCTGTTCCACCACTCCAGCTACAACTTTATTTGTTGGCGGGCGGCTGCTGCGCAGGTTGACCCTGATCCACAGGCGCCAGAGGTACATTCGGGGTCGGAATTTTCTTTTGTTGTTCCATCCGTTTTTCGATCAAACTCTTTTGAGCCGTTTGCGCTTCGGAACGATAAATAACACTGATTAAAATAGCTAATATCATATAAATCGTAGCAATCCAGGCCGTGGCCTTGGTTAAAAAGTCCGCCGCGCCGCGTCCGCCAAATACCGAAGAACCACCCATGCCGCCACCGATAGAACCGGCCAAACCCTGGCCCTTGCCGGACTGCAGGAGAATAACTACCACCATGATAATACTAACCAAAATGAACAAAACAACTAATAACGTGTACATAATCTTTTATCCGCTCCTTAATTTAATTCAAAATTTTAATTTAAAGAGATTTTTTCTATTTATCAACATTTTCGTTTCGAAATTTTTAGTGTAAAAAAAGAAAGCAGGATGTTTGTCACAACCTGCTTTCCCAAAATCAAAATTATGTTACGCAAAAAAGACCAATCCGATGAACGGACGGAAATTAGGCGTTCAATTCTTCGGCAATGTGAATAATGGCGGAAAAGGAATCCGCTTTTAAACAGGCGCCGCCGACCAGCGCACCGTCAATATCCTCCTGACTTAGCAGGGAACGGGCATTTTCCGGTTTCACGCTACCGCCGTATTGAATGATAATAGCCTCGGCCACGGAAGCATTAAAAAGATCGGCCACGATTTTACGTATTTCCGCATGCACTTCTTCGGCTTGTTCCGGACTGGCCGTTTTACCCGTACCAATGGCCCAAATCGGTTCGTAGGCGATGATGATGTTCTGCATGTCGTCCGCTTTTAAATCGGCGAAAGCGCCGCGAATTTGCCGATCGACCACTTTTAAGGTGATATTGCCTTCGCGTTGTTCCAGCGTTTCGCCCACACAAACGATGGGTTTCAATCCGTTTTGCAAAGCCGCTTTAATTTTTTTATTTACGGTTTCGTCCGTTTCGCCGAAGTATTGGCGCCGTTCGGAATGACCGATGATTACGTAGTCGGCTCCGGTGCTTTTAAGCATGCCTGCACTGATCTCACCGGTAAAGGCACCTTCTTTTTCCCAGAACATGTTCTGAGCGCCTAAATGCACGGCCGAATCTTTAATGACTTCGTAAACAACCGAAAGGGCCGTAAAAGGCGGGCAGATAATCATGCGTGTTTTGCGGATATCCGTGGTTTTCATGCGAATCTGATTGGCAAGCTGGAGGGCTTCGCTGTTGGTTTTGTGCATCTTCCAGTTGCCCGCAATAACGATGGATCGTTTCATCGAATGTATCTCCTTGTTTTAAACGTCGGTTAATGCCGCAATGCCCGGTAATTCTTTACCTTCCAAAAATTCAAGAGAAGCGCCGCCACCGGTGGAAATATGTGTAAATTGTTCGTCCATTCCAAATTGACTAACAGCCGCGGCCGAATCGCCTCCGCCGATGACACTAATCGCACCCAGGCGTGTGGCCTCGGCAATGGCTTCGGCAATTTTGCGCGTTCCTGTGGCAAAATTGGACATTTCGAAAACCCCCAGGGGGCCATTCCAGACAATTGTTTTGGCTTTCTTTATTTCTTCGGAAAACTGCTGAATGGTTTCCGGACCGATATCCATGCCCATGTAATCGGCAGGGATTTCCGTTGCTTTGACAACCTTACGCTGGGCTTCGTTGTCAAAACGATCGGCCACCACCACATCCACCGGCAATAGAAACGTGATCTTCTTTTCCTGAGCTTCCTGCAAAATTTCTCTGGCCATGGCAATGCGGTCTTCTTCCAAAAGCGACTTGCCGATTTCGTAGCCCTGGGCTTTAAAGAAAGTGTAGGCCATGCCGCCGCCGATAATCAAAGCATCCACTTTGTTAAATAAATTTTTTATCACATCGATTTTACCGGAAATTTTTGCGCCGCCCAAAACGGCCACAAAAGGACGTTGGGGATTTTCAATGGCCTGGCCCAAATATTTCAACTCCTTTTCAATGAGGTAACCGGCGGCACATTGTTTGAAATAGCGGGTTACACCCACGGTGGAAGCATGGGCCCGATGCGCCGTTCCGAAAGCATCGTTAATGAATAAGTCGCAGCCTTCGGCCAACTGACGCGCAAATTCCGGGTCGTTTTCGGTTTCTTCTTTGTGGAAGCGTAAATTCTCCAAAAGAAGAATTTCGCCCGGCTGCAAAGCCTCTTTCATGGCTTTCACTTCCGGACCTACACAATCCGGGGCCATTTTGACCGGCTTATTCAAAAGTTCCGTCAGGCGTTTGGCTACCGGTTTTAAACTCAATTCCTCTTTAACCTGCCCTTTGGGGCGCCCCAAGTGGCTGCACAAAACAGCGGCTCCGCCCTCTTGCAATATTTTTTTTATGGTCGGTAACGAGGCACGAATGCGGCGATCGTCGGTAATTTCCCGATTCTCATTTAACGGCACATTAAAATCACAACGAACCAGTACTTTTTTACCTTTCAATTCCACCTGATCTATGGTTAATTTAGCCATGATGTCTTCTCCTTACAGTTTGTCAGATAGGGATTCCGACTACAATATCAAAAAAAAGAGAGATTCGAAAGAATCTCTCTTTTGCGAATGTGCTTACATGCTGGCCATTTTCTTCAGCAAATCCACGCAACGGTTGGAGTAGCCCCATTCATTATCGTACCAACTAATGACCTTAACAAAATTACCGTCGATAACCATGGTCTCCAAACTGTCGAAAATACTGGAATGCGGATTACCGATAATATCTTTGGAAACGATCGGCTCGTCCGTGTAATCCAGAATACCTTTCAAACGACCTTCGGCAGCTTCTTTCATGGCGGCATTAACTTCTTCGACCGTTACATCGCGTTTCAATTCGGCTACCAAGTCCACCAAAGCACCGTCGGGAATCGGAACACGTATGGACATACCGTTTAATTTGCCGTTCAATTCCGGAATAACCTTACCGATGGCAATGGCTGCACCGGTCGTGGTGGGAATGATATTATCGGCTGCCGAACGGGCACGGCGCAAATCTTTATGCGGAAAATCCAGAATGCGTTGATCATTGGTGTACGCATGCACGGTAGTCATCAGGCCGCGTTTCATACCGAACACATCATGCAAAACCCGTACAATGGGGCCTAAACAGTTGGTTGTGCAAGAAGCATTGGAAACGATTTTATCTTCGGGACGCAATTGATCGTCGTTTACGCCCAAAACAATGGTATTGTCGATTTCACTTTTGGCCGGAACGGTTAAAAGAACTTTTTTAGCACCGGCTTCCAGATGCTTGGCCACTAAATCGCGTGTTCTGAACACACCGGTCGATTCGATGACATATTCCACGCCCATTTCTTTCCAGGGCAACTGTGCCGGATCTTTAATGGCCGTAACTTTCATTTTTCGATGGCCCACGATCAAGTATTCACCTTCGGCGCGAACTTCTGCCGGAAATTTTCCGTGCGTGGAGTCGTATTTTAATAAATGGGCCAGCGTCTTGGAATCGGTTAAGTCGTTGATGGCCACAAATTCTATGTCTTCATCCTGAAAAGCCGCTTTAAAGACTAAACGTCCGATACGTCCAAATCCGTTGATTCCTACTTTAATGCTCATAACGGTATTCTCCTTTTTTAATTAGTTGTTTCAACCTTCCTCAAATGCTGCAAACTAAAAAATACGCTAACCGAAGTCAAGTAAAAGTTATAAAATTCACTAAATTTGAATTTATTCTAATCAGGCTTCATCTTGCGGTTCAGTCTTTTTATGTTGATCAAACCCGCCTGCAAAATACATTTTAATTTGCTCCTTTGGCTAACGACCAGTAAATTTTGTTTTTATGAACTAAATTCGGGGCGCTATGAATAAAAATACGCTGTTAATTAAAAATGCGACCATTGTGACGGTTAATCGGGACATGCAAATTTTGTCCGGCGATATTTTAATCGAAAATAAACGCATTCGTGCCATTGCCCCCCATATTGAGCATGAGACTGAGAACGTCTTTAACGCTCGGGATTTTTTAATCGTTCCGGGATTTGTACAAACACACA
Organism: uncultured Caldithrix sp.; assembly: GCA_964532875.1. Classification (GTDB taxonomy): domain Bacteria; phylum Calditrichota; class Calditrichia; order Calditrichales; family Calditrichaceae; genus Caldithrix. Next base: position 5,041 of record CAZHIZ010000162.1, read on the forward strand.
TCCATCTGGGGCAAACACTTTTCCGCAATCAGGCCGAAGACCTGGCCTTGTTGGATTGGCTCTCACAGGTCATCTGGCCCGGCGAGGCCCGGCATACGGAAGAAACCGTGCGTTTAAGTGCGCACCTGAGTCTGGCGGAATTGTTGCGTAACGGAACGACGACCATCATGGATATCGGCTTGGTACGGCATGCCAACGTATTGTTCGAAAGCATTGCTCAAAGCGGCATTCGGGCGGTAGCCGGAAAAATGCTCATGGATTACGGAGACGGGCCGCAGGCCCTATTGGAAGATACGGACGCCGCTCTGGCCGAGAGCGTGGAATTGTTGCGGAAATGGCACGGTTTTGCCGATGATCGCATCCGATATGCCTTTGCCCCGCGATTCGTGCTGTCCAGCTCGGATCGCTTATTGCGGCAATTGGCCGATTTGGCCCAAAAATACGAGGTAATCGTTCATTCGCACGCTTCGGAAAACAAGGATGAAGTTCGTTTGGTTCAAGAACGATTCGGCATGCGCAACATTGAGGTATTCGACCATTTCGGATTAGCGGATGGGCATTTGTGTCTGGCTCATTGCATCTGGACCGACGAGCATGAACGGCGTTTAATGCGGGAAAAAGACATCAAGGTGCTGCATTGCCCCTCGGCCAATCTGAAACTGGGTTCCGGCATTGCTCCCGTACCCGATTATCTGCAAAGGGGTATTACGGTTTCTTTGGGGGCCGACGGTGCGCCCTGTAACAACAATTTAAACATTTTTACCGAAATGCGTCTGGCCGGACTCATTCAGAAATATTTGCATGGGCCGCAGGCCATGCCGGCGCAAACCGTGTTTAAATTGGCCACCATCGGCGGTGCACGCGCTTTGGGACTGGAGCATGAAGTCGGCAGCATCGAACCCGGGAAAAAAGCCGATTTGGTTTTCATAAAAAGAAATCAAGTTCATTCCATTCCTGACGAAAATATTTACGCCAAGTTGATTTATGCCACCCAGAGCGAAGATGTGCGGCATGTGATGATTGACGGGCGATGGGTCATGCGTGAGCGTCAACTTTTAACGATTGACGAAGAGCAGCTTTTGAAGCAAATAAAATTATGAAATAAAGTCGATTTACGCTAAATTTAGAAGCGAAAGCAATTTTTGTCATGCGTACGGCAAAACAAATCGAAAATAAAATCAATTTAAATGTAAATAGAACATAATGTGGCATCGATAGCCCGGGAGTTTAGGATGAAAAAAGTTATCCTTAGTTCGATTGGGATCGCGTTATTTTTACTGCTGTTAGCCTGCGGTTCCAATAAGCAGTTAACCGTTCAGGAAAAACGTTCGCCGCAAGAATTGATTAAGGTGGGCGATCAGCTTTATGCGCAGGGCGATTACAAGGATGCGCTGGAAACGTACAATCGCATATTGATTTTTTACCCCACTTCCGATTTGGATATCGAAGCGAAACTGCGTATTGCCAAATGTTACGCCAAGTTGGAAAAATACGAAAAACAGATGGACGTTTTGTTGCAATTGCTCAAAGAGAATCTGATTCCGGAATATGTGCCCAATATTTACATTCAAATCGGCGAATATTACGAAACGGCCGCCCGATTTAATCTTTCCAGTGAAAACGGTGACAGCGCCGATTATCAGACGGCCATCGATTATTACAACAAAGCCATCGGTTACGAAGATAGCAATAATAAGGAAGCCAAAATCGAAGCCCTGTATCGCAGGGCGCTTGTGGAAGCCAAGATGGGCAAGAAAGAAGCGGCTGCCCGCGATTACCAGGAAATTGTCGATAAATATCCCGATTCTCCTTTTGCCGTGCTGGCGCAAATAAAATTGTTAAATCCTGCCGATGCTTCGGAACTTTCCACGCTTAGTGATTCGTTGGCGGTTTACAAAAAACGCTTGGCTCAGGCCGGGGTAGCCATGCCGCAAGCCGGTGCCGGGGCAGCTAAACCGTTGCCGGCTGCCCAGGAAAAAACACAATCCTTTGAGGATTATCTGCAGCAAAATCCGGCGGATAGCAGCGCTGCCGGGGAGCAAATGCCGGCGGCAACCGATACCACCCAAACAACAACTCCCGTGGAACCAGACACGACGCGTCAATGAGAATAGGCATCGGATCCAAAAATAAAGCAAAAGTTTCCGCCGTTAAGAGTGCCTTTGAGAAACTGGCAAAAGCCTTTAATCGGCCGGTATTTCTTATGGCGGATTTTTTTACCGTCTCAACTCAAACCTCCGTGCCGGACATGCCTCTTTCTACGGAACAGATCGTTGAGGGGGCCATCGAACGCGCCCGATTTACCTATCGTCATGTTAAAAATCTGGATTACGCCATTGGATTGGAGGGGGGCACATTTCCTTTGTTGACTCCTTCTTTGCATGGCCAGAGTCAGTTTTTCCTGCAAAATTACGTGTACGTTTTTAACGGCCGGCAAGGGATTCTGGGGGCTTCTCCCGCTTTGCCTTTGCCTCGAAAGGTGGTCGATGCTCTGTACGGGGAGCATCGGGAATTGGCCGAGATCATGGATGCCTTAACGGGCAAGGAGGATGTGCGTTCCAATGAGGGAGCTTTCGGGGTATTTACGCACGGATTGTTGCCGCGCAACGCTTCGTTCGAGATTGCGGTCATTAACGCCATGGTGCCGTTTTTGAATGATCTTTATTAAAGGGATTTGTTCAGGCACCCGGGCACAGACGGTGCATTCCTTCCAAAAAAGAATTTAGTGTTTTGCAAAATTAAACTGTGGTTGTCATTCCAAGGTGAAAAGCGACGAAGAATCCTCTGTTTTTATTTAA
>CAZHIZ010000163.1:0-7776 GCA_964532875.1 uncultured Caldithrix sp.
ACCCTTTCTGTCTTCGACGTAAGCGTCGAAGACACCTTCCCCTCATAGGGGAAGGTACGATGGGCGTAGGTATTTGCCCGTTATTACAAATAATCGTGAATGTGGTGGCCCCCTCCCTCCTGCGCAATTTTCGCCGGGGGGCGGGGTGGGTTTTCACACAAAATTCGCTGATCATTGCAATGCCAATTCAAAAATACTAACCCGGCAAAGCCAAAGCCCAAAAGGTTACATTGAAAAATTGCTCTCGTAACAAGCTAAAAATTTCTTACCCAAAAAACGGCAGAAAATAACTTATCGGGTACTAAATAGTAATCATCCGATTTACCTCAGCCCACGATTTTAAGCCACTTCCTGCGCCATGGCTTAATGTAAGCGAAAAATCGACGACTATTTGAGCATACGGGGGGAAAAAACAAGGATTTTAATCAACATGGAACAAGTGTATTTGGGTTTTAAACTGGATGAGAAAACATTCGGCATCGATGCCCGGGATGTTTTGCGTGTGTCTCAAATCGTGGAAATTACTCCTGTACCTCAAGCTGCAGATTCGATTTTAGGCATCATCAATGTCATGGGCGAGGTAGTACCGGTCATCGATTTACGCAAGCGTTTAGGACTGCCCGCACGGACACCTTCCCTTTCGGACTATTTAATCGTGGTCAAAAACGAGCGGCAATCGGTGAGTTTTGTCGTAGATGCCATCATCGGGCTTTTCCCGGCTCTAAACGAAAACAATGTTTCCTTACAAAATATCGTTCAAAATTCTACGCTTATTGAAAAAGTCATCCGACAGGAGAACGAATTCATTCTAATTATCGATAGTCAAAAATTGCTGGATGCACAACAATCGCGACACATTCGGGAAATGGTCGAGGCTCACAATGGAACCTTATATGCCGCCATCGGAAAAGCTACGGCCTGAGCAACTCATGCACATTGCCGATTTAATCCAACGGCAATTGGGTTTGATTTACAACGGGAACAAACTAAACGATCTGGAACGGCGATTGAATCACGTTTTGCAAGATGTTCCGCCGCAGCAGCGCGAGCAGACCGTTGCGCAGTTGTTAGCCGGGCAATTTGAACAGATTCCCAATTTAATTCCGGAACTGACCATCCCCGAAACCTACTTTTTGCGTAACATACGCTTATTTAAAGCCCTTAAAAGTAGTATCTTACCGCAAATCATCGAGCGCAAAAAATATGCCCGTCAAATCAACATCTGGAGTGCCGGTTGTTCCAGCGGCGAAGAGCCCTATTCCGTGGCTATTTTGCTACATGAGCTGCTAAATGAAACCATCTCTCAATGGAAAATCAATTTAATCGCTACGGATTTGAATGAAAAAATCTTACAAAAAGCGCGCCGTGCCGCCTACTCCGAATGGTCTTTTCGCGGTGTGCCGCCCGATTTTAAGGCCCGCCATTTCACACCCTTAAACGACGGTTCGCTGCAATTAAAGCCCGAGATCAGGCAAATCGTAACTTTTTTACAACATAATTTAATCGAGGGGGCCTACCCACCCGTACCTGCCTTGCGCAGCTTCGATATCATCTTGTGCCGCAATGTTTTAATTTACATGTCCCATGCAACGGTACAGACTATTCTGGAAAAGTTTTACGCTATTTTAAACGATCAGGGCTATTTGATTACCGGCCCCAGTGAATTTCCCACGTTAAAAAACAAGAAATTCCAACCCGTCATGGTGGAAGGAACCATTGTTTACCAAAAGACCGCATGGCGCAAGGTGCCCGCCAAAAAGCCACACAAAAAACGCCGCGTGGTGGCAATGAATACTGCCGACAAAATACGTAAAAAATTGGCGACTTCCTTCAAAAGCAAATCTACGGCTTTTTCCATTGCCCAAAATAAATTTCCTACAGAGATCACAAAAAAGGACGAAAAAAGAAATAAAGAAACGATTTCTGCGGCGGATAATCTGGATCGCATCCGGAAATTGGCTAACCAGGGCCGTCTGAATGAAGCCCTTGAACTGGGGAAAGAATACGTTAAACGACATATTAGCGATAAATTGGGTCACTACCTCACCGGCACCATTTTGCTGGAAAAAGGCGATCTGAAAGAGGCCGAAACATCTTTACAACGCGCCATTTATTTGGATCCGGATTTTGTGATGGCCCATTTTACGCTGGCCAACGTTTACGCCATGACCGGTCGTAAGCAGGAAGCATTAAAACGCTACCGAAACATTCTCAAGATCTTAAAGGCCATGGTGCCATCGGAAACGGTAGCGGAAAGCGAAGGAATGGTGGTATCGCAGTTCAAAGACTTGGTCAGCAAGTTAGTACAATCCATTTAAAAACGGAAATGAAAATGGAAGAAAATGCAATCGCCAAAGCCATTTTAAAAAAACGCACCGCACAATTGGCCCGGTCCAAGCAAGAGACTCAGGGTCTGCAAAAAGAAGGAGTGGAGCTGGTTGTATTTGCCTTAGGAAACGAATCGTACGGAATCGAAGCCAGAGCATTAAAGAGCATACTAACACCCAAAGACATCATCCCTTTGCCCGGTGTAGCGCCTTTTATTAAAGGGATTACCAATTTGTCCGGCGTTTTGTACAGCGTTTTTGATCTGAAAGAATTTTTAGGATTACAGGAAAGCGCCCCATCCGAGACTCCCAGCCTGCTTGTTGTGGATGACGAGGTTTTGAAAGTCTGTTTTTTAGCGGATCGCATTATTGCCTTTCAAACGATCAATATTGAAAATCTGGACACAAATGTCAGCGGAATTAAAGGACTAAAAACCGGACTGATTAAAGGGATAACCAACGACACATTAATAGTCTTAAATATGGAAAAAATATTAACTAAAATTGCCGAAGAATCCAAAGTATCTCATTGAGAAAGGGACGTCAAAATGACTCTGAAACGCATCAGTTCGTCCATCCGCACGCAATTTTTAATTGTGATGCTCCTTTTAATTGTGGTGCCCGTTATTACAGGTGCCATTGTTACTTATTATTATTTTGGTGGATTCATACAGGATTCGCAAAACAAAAACATCGAGGCTTTACGGCAGGCTAATGCCTTCTCGCTACACAACTACCTGCAAAATCAGAAATCGGACCTGACCTTAATCGCCCGTGCGCCGTCCGTCGTTACTTTTGCTACGAAAATGCAAAAATTCATGAAAACAAATCAATGGAACAGCAATTCTCTGCAAACCAATTTCACAAAAGACAGGAATGCGGTCGAACAATTATTGAGTTCTCTGGCCACTAATCCGATTTATTTGATCGATGTGCGCAGCGGATTGATCTTCTTTCAAAGCAATAACTTGAACGCCCAAAACCCTAAAGCACTCAATGCCAAATTCAACGATCCGACGATTCTCGAATTCATCAACAAAATTGCCGCGCAGCAAAAAATCATCATTTCGGACTGCATGGATAATACCACACTTCAAGAAACCCTTTGCTTTTTGGGAGCTCCGATTACGGATGCCAGCCATCGCGTGATCGGCGTAGTGCTCATGCAGGAATCGCCCTCTGTTTTGTCCCGCCATTTGACCACAGACTTCAGTGCGGTTCAGGGCGCGGAAGTGTATCTGGTCAATGACGCGGGGCGCCTTTTAGCTCACACGGCAGGCCTCGAACCCGGTTCGGCCTCCAAGATGGCATTGAAACGCCAGCAGCTTAACGCCAACGGCCCGTTCTTCGGTAAAAATTTACAGGGAAAATCAGCATTAACTACCGTGAAACAACTCCCGTTAAATGATCTGTTTTCTTCTGCGCCGCACTGGTATTTGGTCGCACAAATCGAAAAGGCTGCTCTGGCCGGGCCATTCAACAGTTTACGCCTTTATTTGATCCTAATCGTGCTCATTTTAAGCGCATTGGGTCTGATCATCGTTTTCTGGCTTTCCCGCCTGGTTAGTACACCGATCGAAACCATCAACTACACGTTGAATGAAGTAACACGCGGAAATTTAAAAGTTGAAGTGCCCACTTTTGATTACGGGAACGAGTTGGACGAGCTCTCGGAAAATTTACAAACCATGGTTAAACAATTACACGGACAAATTTCCAACGTTACCGAACACATTAACAATATTTCGGCCAGCTCCACGGAAATTTCGGCTACCATTTCGCAGGTAACCGCCTCCTCTTCGGAAACGGCTTCGGCCATTACGGAAACGGCCAGCAGTTCCGAAGAAGTAGCCCAGTTAGCACAAAGTTTTGATGAAAAGGCCAAAGACGCCCTGGCCCTGAGTAACGAAACGGCCGAAGCTTCGGAAAAAAGTCAGCAAGCTATTCAGGCAATTTACAATGTGATCGGTCAGGTGAAAACGCAAATTGACGAAGTGGCCAACAGCATGGTCAGCCTGAGTAAACAAAGTCAAACCATTAGCGAAATAACGGCCGTTGTACAGGAAATTGCCGAGCAATCCAACATTCTGGCCATCAACGCTTCCATCGAGGCCACCAAGGCGGGCGAATACGGACGCAGCTTTGCCGTTGTAGCCAACGAAGTGCGCAATTTGGCCGAGCAATCCAAAAAAGCCACCCAGCAAATCCGTTCGATTTTGGACGCCATTCAGGAATCGGTTACGCGTTCGGTGATGCAAGTGGAGCAAACGGGTAAAATCGTCAGCGAAGGCTCGACCCACATGGCTTATGTCAACAATGCGGTGGAATTGCTTTCCGGCTCTATCGACAAAATGATTCAACTGGTTTCCGAAGTGGCCGAATCCAGCCACGAACAATTGGAAGGCACGGCCCAAATTAAAGAAGCCATGGAAAACATCAAGCAAGCCACAGCGCAAAATTTGGATGGAATGCGCCAGATGGAAGAAGTGATTACGGGACTCAAGCAAACGGCCATCAATCTGAAAGAGATGATTTCGCAATACCAATTGTGATGCGGGGCAAGTATGGATTCGGATTTTACTAAAGAACTGATTGAGATTTTTAAAAACGAAGCGGAAGACTATCTGAATATTTTAAGTAGCGGCCTTCTGGAATTGGAATCGAGTAACGATCCGGAACTTTTGGAACGCATTTACCGCACAACACATAGCCTGAAAGGTGCCGCCCGTGCCGTTAATTTTTCCGGCATCGAAGAACTGTGCCAGGTCATGGAAACTTTGTTTTCGCGCATTAAAAACGGTGAGATGAAAATAACACCGGAGTTGCTGGATGTTTTGTTGGCCGGGGTGGAAGAACTGACAACCCTTATTAACAGCGACGAGCCCGATCAGTCGGCCGATTACGAAATTTTGGAGAACCTGCAAAAAGCCTTAAACGGTTCGTTACCCGAGGCTGCCTCGTCCGAATCACGTGCATCAAAGCCGGAGCCGCAACCGGAGGCTAAAGAAGTCAAAGAAGAAAAGCCGCCGGAAAAAGCACCAGCCCAGGTGAAGAAGCCCAAGCCTTCTGCCAAGGAAAAAACGCCTGCCGCCCCCAAGGCAAAACCCGGCCCTAAAAAATCTTCGGGCACGTCGACTGCTCCGTCCGAAACCATCCGCGTTTCATTTAGGCGGGTGGATCAGCTCATCAACCAATCCGAAGAGCTACTAATGATCAAATTGAAAAACGATCATTACGTGCAAAACGTGCGGGAGTTAAACGATTTGTTCCGCGAGCAAAAATCCCGCCTGCTCGCTTTCTTAAATCAACTGCAGGACACCGTTTCCCATTACAAGTCCATGCCTCAGACGGAAGCCAAACAAAACGAAAAATTGAATCAACTGATCAACACATTAAACGGAAATATTCAAAACATTTTTACTTTCGAAAAGCGGCTTTTACAATTTTACACCGTTCTGGAAAATGACAACCACCAAATTTCAGCGCTCATCGAACATCATTTAACCGACATCCGGCAACTCATGATGTTCCCGTTCAGCACCATCACCAACTATTTGCAAACTTCCACGCGCAGCATTGCCCGCGAGTTGCACAAACAAATCGAACTTAAAATCATTGGGAGCGAAATTGAACTGGACAAACATGTTCTGGAAGAGCTGAAAGACCCGTTGATTCACATCATCCGCAACAGCATCGATCACGGAATCGAGCCGCCGGAAGAACGCTTAATGAAAGGCAAACCGGAAAAAGGCAAAATAACCATCGAAGTTCTGCCCCCACGCGATCAAAATATCGTCATTCGTATTTCCGATGACGGCCGCGGCATCGATTTGGAGAAGGTTAAGCAAAGCGCCTTACGCAAAAATCTGGTCAAGCCCGAGGAATTGGAACATTTCAGTCCGGCTCAAATTTTAGGACTCATTTTCAAATCCGGCTTCTCCACCGCTCAAAAGGTCAGTCGTCTTTCGGGACGCGGACTGGGCATGGCCGTAGTGGCCGAAAACGTGGAAAAATTGGGGGGCACGGTTAAAATCGAAAATAATCCGCCTTTCGGTTGCTCGTTTTTAATCACCTTACCCCTAAATATGGCCACCAGCCGCGGCATACTCATCGAAGTGGCCGGGCAACGGTACATCATTCCCACACGAACAGTGGAGGCTCCCTTGCGCGTTGAAGCGCAGCGCTTGAAATCGGTGGAAGGAAATAAAGTCATTCAAGTAAACGGGCGCAATATTCCGGTGTACGAATTGGCGTCCCTGTTGGAACTGAAACCCGTGCAAATAGACGAACACAAAAAATTGAGCATGTTAATTTTAAATTGGGGCCAACAGCGATTGGCTTTGATTGTGGATCGCATTATCGACGAACGGGAAATTTTGCTTAAACGTTTGAATCCGCCTTTGGAAAAAATTCGCTATCTGGCCGGCGCCACTATTTTGGGTGACGGCGCTCTGGTGCCCGTACTCAATACCGGAGACCTGTTAGGCAACGCTTCTGATCTGGCCGGAATGCAAATCGAAAATGAAAATGTTGCCAAAAAGAGAGTTCTGGTCGTGGAAGATTCCATCACCTCGCGCGTTTTATTGAAAAACGTTCTGGAGGGTGCGGGCTACGAAGTGACCACGGCCATTAACGGAGCCGAGGCCTGGAAGATTTTGGGCAAAGAAAAATTCGATTTGATTGTTTCCGATGTGGAAATGCCGGAGATGAACGGTTTCGAACTGACCAAAAAAGTACGAAAAAACGAAAAGCTGAAGTCCGTACCGCTCATCTTATTAACTTCCTTAGGCTCGGAAGAAGATCGCAGAAAAGGCATGGAAAGCGGTGCGACGGCCTACTTTATTAAGAGTTCATTCGAGCAAAAATCTTTGCTGGAATTGATTGAAAAACTGATTTAACCGGCGTAGGCGTTTAGGTGAACAACGAACCGATTATTTGGAAAAAACAATGACTCGAATTTTACTCATATCAAATTCGGCTGTGGATAAAGGCCTGTTGCAAACCACATTGGGCAAAAATCCGCAGGTACACATTATCAAATCGATGAATAATGATTTAAACGATTTGCAAAAACTAACGGCTTCGGACACCCCCGATGTTATTCTAATCTTGCAGCAATCCAATTTCCCCTGTAAAAAAGAGAATATTTTATTTTTGCGGAAACGGTATGCGGCCCCGATTATCATCTGTGCTTCCGAACAGGATCAATTTCACAAAATTGAAAATACCACGGTCTTCCCCAAAATTGAATTACGTCCCACGAGTAAAGAATTTGAATTCTGGCTAAACGAGCTTACGGCCTTAATTCTGAAAGTGGCTCAAAACAAGGCCAATCAAGCTTTGGAGAACAAACAAAAGGCCGCTGCCCCGCCAAGTGCGCAAGTAAATACAAATGATTTTAGGCGCAAGGTGGACATCATTGCCATCGGTGCTTCGACGGGCGGCCCGC
>CAZHIZ010000164.1:0-7766 GCA_964532875.1 uncultured Caldithrix sp.
TGTGGTCTTCACCCTTTGTAGAAATCTTTGTTATTATTTTATAAAAATATTAAATTCATTCTTTCAAACCGTCAGGAACGCAAAAACCGTAAACAGATAAAGGTGTTATTATGAGTTACTGGTCGAATTCCGAAAATGATTTGCAAGCCATGCTTCGGGAAATTGGCGTTAAAGATTTTGAAGCATTGTTAGACAATATCCCTCAGGATTTACGATTTAAAGGAACCTACGATTTACCGTCAGGGCTTTCCGAGCTGGAGGCTCGTGAACTATTGGAATCGTTGGCTGGTAAAAACAAGCCGCTCATTCCTTTTGCCGGAGCGGGAGCCTACGACCATTACGTTCCGGCTATTGTGGACGAGTTGTCCGCCCGTCCGGAATTTTACACTTCCTACACTCCCTATCAGCCCGAGGTAAGTCAGGGTAATTTGCAAATCATGTATGAATTTCAATCCATGATCTGTGCCATTACGGGCATGGATGTAACCAATGCTTCCATGTACGAAGCCGGCTCTGCATTGGCTGAAGCAATTTTGATGGCTATGGGTCATACCCGCCAAAATAAAATTTTACTTCCTGCAACTTTAAATCCGCGTTACAAAGCGGTTATTAAAACCTATTTGGCTAATCTTGATGTGCAAACGGTGGAAATTCCCGCACAAAATTTTACGTTAGATTTGGATGTTGCCGCGAAGGAAATGGACGATACGACGGCCTGTATTGTGGTGCAAAGCCCCAATTATTTCGGTTTTCTGGAAGATGCGGCCCGCTTGAACGCCTTACGTGCCGGGAAAAAAGCACTTTTAATTTACGTGTACGATCCCATTGCTCTGGGAGTGTTGCAACCGCCGGCTGCCGTGGATGCCGATATTGCCGTGGCCGAAGGCCAGCCTTTGGGCAATCATCTCAATTTCGGCGGGCCTTATGTGGGATTGTTTTCGGCAAAGGCGGAGTTGGTGCGCAAAATGCCCGGACGCATTGTGGGTGAAACAAAAGATGTGGACGGGCGTAAGGGTTATGTGATGACCTTGCAAACACGCGAGCAACACATTCGGCGCGAAAAAGCCACTTCCAATATTTGTACCAATTCCGGATTGTTGACCACACGTGCGGCCATCTATTTGAGTGCCTTGGGCAAGGAGGGTTTTCGCCAAGTGAGCCATCTGTGCTTGCAAAAGGCTCATTATTTGGCCGAAAAATTATGTGAATTGCCGGGGATTCGTCTGGCCTCGTCGGCGCCGTTTTTTAAAGAGTTTACCTTACAGTTACCCATTCCGGCGGCCAACGTTATTAAGGCTTTTATGCAGGAAGGCATTTTGGCCGGTGTGGATTTGGGTAAGGAAAATCTGCCCGATCACTTGCTTGTGGCCGTTACGGAGAAGCGATCCGTGCAGGAATTGGATCGCTATGTCGAGTTGATGAAATCGTTAGTTTCTTAAGTGAAGGACATACCATGCCATCCATTTTAATCGCCGATGATAACGAAGAAATGCTCGAAACATTAGAGCGTATTTTCGAGCTCTACGAGTTCGACGTTTTTAAGGCGAAAAACGGCCGGGAAGCCGTTGAACTGGCGGAGAAGGAAAATCCCGATTTGATTATTCTCGATGCCAAGATGCCTGTCATGGATGGCTTTGAAGCGTGTAAGGTGATCAAGGAAAACCATAAAACGCGCGATATTCCGGTTGTGTTTTTAACGGCGAATTACATCCAGCCTACCGATCGTGTAACGGGTTTGCACCTGGGGGCGGATGATTATCTGTTAAAACCGTTTAATTCCAAAGAATTGGTGGCCCGTGTTAAGAGTATTATTAAGCGTAACGATATTTTGCGCATGTTGAAAGATGAAAACCACCGGCTGGCCATTGCCAATAAAAAAATTCAAAAAGAATTAAAGGCCGTTCTCGAACATTCTCAAATGGTCAGTGAGAATCCCATGATCGACCAACTGACCGGTTTGTACAATTTCAAGTTCTTTAAAGTGCGTTTGCAGGAAGAAATCCAGATTTCGGCCCGCTACGGTCGGGATGTGTCGCTGGCGGTGATTTTTGTCGAAAAGATGGACCGCTTAAATGAAGCTTTGGGCCATCAATTGGGCAATTACATATTGATGAAAATGGCTAATTTTTTGTTAACCAAAACCAGAAAAGCGGATATTCTGGCCCGCACGGCGGACGGGTTGTTTTACGTACTCATGCCGCATACCGATGAAGAAGGTGCCTTTATTGAAGCGGAACGCATCCGCGTGGTGCTTTCCACAACCGATTATCTTGACGAAGATATTCTGGAAACCCTGCATCCGGGGAAGCGCCGTTTACCCGAGTTGCAAAATTTAGTGGTCAAAGTGGGTGTGGTAAGTGCCGGTGCCGACGAGCTGAAAAAACAGGATGCGGATTCTCTTCTGCAACGTGTTCACCGGTGTTTGGATTTGGCCAAGGAAAAGAATTTTAGTGTGACGATTTCCGAACGGAATTTGTAGGCTTCGGCAGAATCCTATTCGGAGTAAGGCGAAGAATCTCGAAAAAAACATTAAATAGAACGATTCTCCGTCCTTACGCTTTTCAGAAGGAAAGATGAACGTTCTTCCTGCGGAAGCCGAAATGAAATCTGACATAAGGAGAAAGCATAAAATGTACCGAAAATTAATATTCGAATTAAGCAAAGAAGGTCGCCAGGGGCATCCTTTGCCCAAAATCGATGTTCCGGAAAAAGAATGGACTTCCATTTTGCCGCAAGACGTATTGCGTAACGAAGCGGCCGATTTGCCCCAATTGGCGGAAAATGAGGTCGTGCGCCACTTTGTGCAACTTTCCACACTCAATCATCATGTGGACAAATCGTTTTATCCCTTGGGCTCGTGTACCATGAAATACAATCCCAAAATAAACGAGCAAATGGCGGCTTTACCCGGTTTTGCCCGCCTGCATCCCGATCAACCGGAAGAACAGGCCCAGGGAGCTTTGCAACTCATGTACGAGTTGCAAGAAATGTTGCTCGAAATTACGGGATTTAGCGGCATTACTTTGCAGCCGGCTGCCGGGGCGCACGGTGAATTGACCGGCATGCTTTTAATCCAAAAATACCATAAAATGAAAGGGCGTCAGCGCTCGGTTATTTTGGTCCCCGATTCGGCGCACGGCACCAATCCGGCTTCGGCCCGTCTCGCGGGGTTTCGTGTTCAATCGGTCCAATCCACGCCCGAAGGTTTGGTGGATTTGCAGGATTTACGGGCTAAAACCACGGAAGACGTGGCGGGCATCATGTTGACCAATCCCAGCACGTTGGGTATTTTCGAATCGCAATTGAAAGAAATTCGGGCCGTCATGGACGAGGTGGATGCTTTGATGTACATGGACGGCGCCAACATGAACGCCTTGTTCGGAGTTGTACGTCCGGCCGATACGGGATTTGATTTAATGCATTTGAACTTGCACAAAAGTTTTTCCACGCCGCACGGCGGCGGTGGGCCAGGCTCTGGGCCGGTTGCGGTGAATGACAAATTACGGGACTTTTTGCCGGTACCCGTCGTTGTCAAAGAAAATGAGACCTACCGTTTGCACTATGACCTGCCGCATTCCATCGGTCGGATTCAGGCTTTTTATGCCAATTTTGCCATTTTGGTGCGCGCTTACACCTATTTACGCATTCTGGGAAAAGAAGGCTTACCGCAGGTTACCCGCCATGCCGTGATTAACGCCAATTACCTGCGCACGAAGCTGCAAAAGGCTTTCGAAATTCCTTTTAGCGGAGCCACCATGCACGAGTTTGTTCTTTCGGCCGAGAAACAGAAAAAGCGCGGCGCCAAGGCGCTGGATATCGCCAAACGTCTTTTGGATTACGGGGTTCATCCGCCCACCGTTTATTTTCCCCTTATTGTCAAGGAAGCGCTGATGATCGAACCGACCGAAAGCGAAAGCAAAGAAATGCTGGATCGGTTTGCGGAGATTATGCTGAAGATTGATCGGGAAATTGACGAAGATTTGCAAACAGTGACAAGTGCACCGCACAGCACACCGGTGCGCCGTTTGGATGAAGTGGGGGCCGTTAAAAATTTGAATATCAATTATTATCATAAAAAATGACAGTCAGTTAATTCGGAGTTTGGCATGGCAGCCAAAATTCTTATTGTGGATGACAATCCCAATGTTTTACGTTTGTTGAACATTACTCTTACCAAAGCGGGTAAAGACTACCAGATAATCGAGGCGGAAAACGGCGAGAAGGCTTACCAATTGGCCAATAAAGAAAAACCCGATTTGATCATCTCGGATGTGATGATGCCCCAAATGGACGGCATCGAGTTGTGCTGGATGATTCGGGAAAATTCCGAGATTCCGTTGGTGCCTTTTATTTTTCTGACCTCGTTTGACGATCCGGAAATGGAAATTCGCGGTTTTAGGGCCGGAGCAGACGAGTATTTAAGCAAACCCATCGATCGGAAATTGCTTTTGCAACGGGTGGAAGAATTGTTAGCCCGCACCAACAACCTAAAACGCATCGAAGACAGCGGTGAAAAGCAAAAAGGCTTTTCCGGCGATTTGCGCGATCTCTCTCTCGTCGAAGTGGTACAAATGCTCAATTTAAACAAAAAATCCGGTTTGCTGACCGTTAAAGGCAAAGTGAACGGGCAAATTTACATTAAAAACGGGCAGTTGTGGTACGCCCGCAGCGACCATGCCCAGGGCGAAAATGCCATGTACGAGCTGGTGGCATTGGATGAAGGTACCTTTCAATTCCAGTCACAAGAAGTAAAGGCTGAACGCAATATTCAAAATTCCACCATGAATGTCATCATGGAAGCCTGCCGAATCATGGATGAAGCAAAACATCGTCAGGAAAGCGGTTCGGGAAAATAGTAAAAGAAAACGCCATGTCCGATAAAAAGCACATCATTCAAAAAGAGCTGATTATCATCGGCGGCGGGCCGGCCGGGTTAAAGGCTTCGGAAATGGCTGCCGCAAAAAAATTCGATTATGTTACCCTGGAACAGGGGCAGGTAGGGCATGCCTGGAAAAATATCCGGCCCAACATGTTGTTGCTCTCGCCGGATCTGCCTCAAAGGGATTGGACCAGCCTTTCCATCAAATTCCCCATCTGGAAGATGGATGTGGAGCGTCCGTACTGTCGCGCTCACGAATTCGCCCGGTATTTACAAGCCTATTGCGATTATTTTGATCTGAATGTGCGCGAAAGAGAGCGTGTGGTTTCCGTGGAACGAAGCGACGGCCTTTTCACGGTGCAAACCGATAGGGGCACTGCGTATCGGGCTCCGCTGTTGTTGGTGGGGACGGGTATTTTCGGCAATCCGTTTATTCCCGATGTACCGGGCGTTCAAAATAATCCGCACGTCATGCATTCTCATTTTTATCGGGATCGTTTTCAGTATAAAGGTAAACGGGTGCTGGTAGTGGGAGCCGGTAACAGCGCTGCCGAAGCCGCCATCGATTTGGTGGGCTATTCCATGGTCTATCTGGTATCTCAGGAAGAATTGCATTTCTTTTCCGATACCAACAAATTGTATCACATTCGCGGCGTGTACGAAAGCTATTTAAAAGAATTAATCCGCATGGAAATTATTCGTTACAAGGCCTATCAAGAGGTATTGGCCGTGGAGGGTAATGTGGTTCATTTTAAGGATTGGTCGCTACAAACCGATCAAATTATTTTTGCTACCGGCTATCATGCGGACCTGTCCGTTCTGAACAATTTTAATCTTAAGGTTAATCGTAAAAATTATCCCGAAATTACCGAAAGCGGCGAAAGCATTCAGTACCCGCATCTGTTCTTCATCGGGCCTTTGGCTTTTCATGGCATGACCAGCAATCTGATTCACGGCTTTTTAAAACAGATTCCCAGGACCATGGAACGGGTGGAGAAGATTCTGAAAGGGCAGGACGATTAATTGGCCCGCACGCTTGACTCGCTCGCCCTAAAAAAATAAATTACGCCTGTCATTAAAAGCACGTTTAATGACGGATCGAAGCGCGAAAAACAATCATAGCAAAGAGAGGTGTTGTCATGTTTTTAGACAATAAAGATTTTAAGGTAAAGGTCGGTTTGGCGGAAATGCTGAAAGGCGGGGTTATTATGGATGTGACCAATGCCGAACAGGCCAAAATTGCCGAAGATGCGGGTGCCGTGGCCGTGATGGCATTGGAACGCATTCCGGCCGATATTCGGGCTCAGGGCGGTGTGGCACGCATGTCTAACCCTAAAATGATCAAAGAGATCATGGAAGCGGTGTCTATTCCGGTGATGGCCAAATGCCGCATCGGCCATTTTGCCGAGGCTCAGGTTTTGCAGTCCATTGGCGTGGATTTTGTGGATGAAAGCGAAGTG
Source organism: uncultured Caldithrix sp. (assembly GCA_964532875.1). GTDB lineage: Bacteria > Calditrichota > Calditrichia > Calditrichales > Calditrichaceae > Caldithrix. The sequence goes on from CAZHIZ010000164.1 coordinate 6,340, forward strand.
TTGACTCCGGCAGACGATAAAAATCATATTTGGAAACATGACTTTAAGGTGCCCTTTGTGTGCGGTTGCCGGGATCTGGGAGAAGCCTTGCGGCGCATCGCCGAAGGTGCAGCCATGATTCGCACAAAGGGAGAAGCGGGTTCGGGAAATATCGTCGAAGCCGTGCGCCACATGCGTACCGTGATGGATGGCATTCGCCATATTACCCAGATGAATTACGACGAACTGACCAGCTATGCCAAGAATCTTGGTGCTCCTTTGGAAATTGTTTTGTACATCAAAGAGAACGGGAAACTGCCGGTACCCAATTTCTCGGCAGGGGGCATTGCGACACCGGCCGATGCCGCTTTGATGATGCAACTGGGAGCCGAATCCGTATTCGTGGGTTCGGGGATTTTTAAATCGGAAGACCCCGAAGCGCGGGCCAAAGCCATTGTCATGGCTACAACGCATTACAACGATCCCGATGTGGTGGCACGGGCCAGCGAAGGTCTGGGTGAAGCCATGCCGGGGATTGAAATGAGTGAAATTCCGGAAGAATTGCAACTGAACAAAAGGGGCTGGTAATTGCCGTTGAACATAGGGATTTTGGCTTTACAGGGCGATTTCAGTAAACATCAGGAAGCCATCGAACATTTGGGACATCAAGCCCTGCTTGTCAAGGATGAAGCGACATTGAACCGTTGCCATAAATTGATCATTCCCGGCGGTGAGTCCACAACGCAACTGTTATTAATCGATAAATTGGGTCTGCGTCAGGCATTGATTGAGTTCGGTCGGAGCAAGGCCATTATGGGAACGTGCGCCGGATTGATCCTTCTGGGAAAAACACGGGAACATTTACCCGCCGATCCCTTGAAATTGATCGATATCGAAGTAAAACGGAATGCGTACGGGCGACAGGTACAATCGTTTATCGATACGGTAGAAATCGATTTGCACGGCGAAAGAATGGCTTTTGAAGGTGTTTTTATCCGTGCGCCTAAAATTAAGGCGGTGGGTCCCGATGTACGGATTTTAGGGAAATACAAGGACGATATTGTTTTGGCGGAGAACGATCACGTTTTGGTGGCCACCTTTCATCCGGAGTTAACCGACGATTATCGAATCCACCGTTATTTCATTGAAAAAGTCGGGCCGTAAAGAAGGCCGGTAAAAATAGAACCGTGAAACGGTCGGGGGAGGCGGGGTAAAGGGTGATTTTTCGGCCCCCGAAGGATCGAAGATCCGGCTTCTGACGGATCGAAGATCCGGCCTTTGACGGATTAAAAATCCGGCTACCGACGGATCGCAGACCGGGCCTTTGACGGGGCAGTGGCGGAATAGGTGAATGGTTGAATGGTTCTGCTATGTGGGTACCGCCTGTTAAAGGCCACAAATGCCCGTGGCTCTCACCAAATCCGGTTAGCAACAGCCGCCGGAATTGC
>CAZHIZ010000165.1:0-5038 GCA_964532875.1 uncultured Caldithrix sp.
TAGTTTCCGATTTCCGTTCAACAGGTATTCTATTTTGTCAATTTGCCGTTTACTTTGTTTCTTCCTGTCCTAAAAAATGCAAATCCGGGATGTGCTCGATAAGGCCCAGATAAAAGGCATAGTTGAAAAATTCTTTCAGTCCTTCGATTTCGGATTTGCCAAAGGTGTAACGCAGGCGATCGTTCAAATACGATTGATAAAAAGCGAAATCTTGCGGATGAGCGGCGGCAAATTCCTTACTGATCTTTTCGATGTTTCGGCGACCGATTTCCGCCGACTGTTGCAAGATGTGCGCTTCGTTCTCGCTCAGACTAATTTCGTGTCCGGCCCAAAATGCCGCCACAAACGGCAGGCCGGTTAAATCGTACCATTCCTCGCCCAAATCCAGATGCGCCGGGAAATCCGCTTGGGCATTCAAAGCCCGATCCCCGCACAGTAGTGCGGCATCGGCCCGGGTTAACATGGTCGGTAGATCGGCAGATACGGGAATCAGCTCGGATTCGATCTCGTATTTTTCACGCAAGATGATTTGCAAAAGTGCCAGCGCAGAAGGAAAGCGTTCGTCCACGGCAATGCGCCGCAAGGTGTGTAAATCTTTATTAAAGAAAAGCGCCATGCTGCCCAAGGCACCCTGAGCGGCCAGACATATCTGCGGCACAATTTGCCAGGCTCCTTTACCTTTGGCGTATTCAATGGACGGAATGAGGGCCAGCTCGACCTGGCCCTGAATTAAATGGTGCGCACAGCTTCGGGGATCGGAAATTTTAAGAGTAAAATCATGCGGCACCAATCCCTTTTGCAGCCCGTAAAGAAGCGGCTGCACGCTTAAATCGGCACAGGCACAGGCCGCTTGTACACCGAATTGAAAACGGCCTTGCGATTCTTTTTCGTTCTTTTTTTGCGACTGGGTGCCGCTACCGAACATGCGGTTTATTTCCATGGTTTTGTTTCCCCTGTCAATTAAGCGCCAAAATTTAATTGCCGGCTTAGGCTAAAGCAAATAATCTTTCGACGGTAAGACGGTCTAAAAACAAATAGGGGAAACCGATTTGATGATTTCTCCCGGAGACAATTTAAATTTTCCCTGCTTCGGTCAATGCAGTTTCGGGCATCGTGTACATTTTGTGTGGGGGCGAGGCATGCCCGGCCTTCACGCGGATTGTTTTCCCGTCCGCTTCGCGGCAGCAATAAGGCCTGCGGCGATTAAATATCGAATAAAATCAAAAATATTTGTAAATAAATACGTTTTATCGTATAATTACCAAAAACGAGGAGAAATCATGCGTTTTAGCCCGACATCCTTTCAGACCACGTTCTCTGCGACGATTTTAACCGGCACAACCACCGGAAAGGGCACAGGTACGGGCTGAAGAGACGCATATTAAATAAATAAAAATACAAAGAGCCAGCTTCAGCCCGAGGTTGGCTCTTTTTTTTGGACAAATTAATACCGATGCGGAGCACAATGTCATGAACATTTTGAAATTCGGCGGCACCTCTTTAAAAGATGCGCAACAAATAAAGCGGGTGGTGTCCATCATTCGCGCGCAGGAAAGACCCGGTGTTGTGGTGGTTTCCGCCTTTGGCGGGGTTACCGATTGTTTACTTCAAGCCGCTCAAAAAGCGGCTGCAGGAGACGCCTCCTACAGCGAACTGGAAAAGAAGCTGGAAGAGCGGCATCTCGAAACGGTGCGTCGTTTAATGCCCGGTGCCCAACAGAGTGCCGTCATCTCGCAAATGTTGCTCATGCTCAACGATTTGCACGATCTTTTACACGGCGTGTTCTTATTAAGGGAACTCACCGCCCGGGTGGCCGACTACGTTATGAGTTTCGGTGAACGTCTTTCCGCATTTGTGATCAGCGAAATCTTGAAACAAAACAATGTACCGGCCCTGTTTGTGGATGCGCGTAAGCTAATCAAAACCAACGAACGGTTTGGCCGGGCGCAAATCTTGTACGAACCCACTTTTGCGGCTATTCGGCAATTTTTTGCCGGAATGAATGCCATACCTGTGGTTACCGGATTTATCGCCTCTACTTTGAAAGGCGAGACCACCACCTTGGGACGCAGCGGTTCCGATTTTACCGCTTCTGTTTTCGGGGCGGCCCTCGGCGCTAAGGAAATCCAAATTTGGACGGATGTGGACGGGGTATTAACGGCCGATCCGCAACTGGTACCGCAAGCCTTTACCATCCCCGGCCTCACCTACGAAGAGGCCATGGAACTCTCGCATTTCGGGGCGCAAGTCGTTCATCCGGCGACCATGCAACCGGCTCTGGAAGCGCATATTCCCATTCGTATTAAGAATACGTTTAACCCCGATCATCCCGGCACGCTCATCGGTCAGGAATCCCCCGCCTGGCCGTATCCGGTTAAAAGCCTCTCATCGGTTAAGGAAATTACACTGATCAGCGTGATTGGTAGCGGTATGTTGGGCGAAACAGGCATTGCCGGTCGTATTTTCAGCACTCTGGCGCGTGAAGCCATTAACATTATTTTGATTACACAAGCTTCTTCCGAGCATTCGGTGTGTTTTGCCGTTGCGCCTTCCTGTGCTCGGCGCGCCCGTCAAGCCCTGACCAAGGAATTTCGTCTGGAGTTAATGGAAAAACGGGTTAACCGTATTCAAATAGAAGAAGGACTGGCCATTATCGCCGTGGTCGGGGAAAATATGCGTCGTACTCCGGGCATTGCGGGGCAGGTGTTCCAAGCGCTCGGAGAGCGACGGATCAATATTACGGCCATTGCGCAAGGCTCGTCGGAATTAAATATTTCTCTGGTCGTAGCCCGTGAGCAACTTAAAGAGGCTCTGCAGGTTGTTCACCAGCGGTTTTTCGGGAAGGCAACCGAGGCCAAAAGTTGTAAGAATGAAGAATAAAAAAGGGAAAAAATTGAGTGGGCGAACGGTTGATTTGGAATCGGTCCCGCAATAGCGGGATACCGCCTTCAGCGGGAGAACTGGGAATTTGGAATTAGGAATTGGGAATTGGGAACTGGGAATTGGTGCAACTTTGACGGAACGTCTATGCGGCCATGGCCAAGGTAATTCCCTTGATTCGTGGCCGTTCACCAAAACAATTTGAATCCGGCAACAAACATTTTAACCAATTGAGCAGGAACGGTGACATGGTAACCTTTAACGAATCGATTGATGAAGTGACGGCTTTTGCACCGGCAACCGTAACCAATGTGAGCTGCGGCTTCGACGTTTTCGGATTTGCTCTGCACGAGCCGGGTGATGCCGTACGATTACGTCGGGTTCGGCGGAAAGGCGTGCGCATTGTTAAAATTAAGGGGACTGAAGGGTTGCCGCTGCAAGCCGAAAAAAATACGGCGGGTAAGGCCCTTTTGGCCTTTATTGAAGCCTTGAATCCCTCATTTGGTTTTGAAATGGAAATCCACAAAAAAATGGCCATTGGTACGGGTCTGGGCTCCAGTGCGGCCAGTGCCGCGGCTGCCGTTTTTGCGGCCAATCGTTTTTTGCGGCAACCTTTGAGCCCTGCCAAATTATTGCCTTTTGCCTTGCAAGGCGAACGATTAACCAGCGGTGAAAGTGTGCATGCCGACAATGTGGCCGCTTCTCTTTACGGAGGCTTTGTTTTGATTCGCAGTGTGCACCCTTTGGATGTCATTCCTTTACACTATCCGCGAAATTTGGTAGCGGCTCTAATTCATCCCCGTATTAACCTAACCACTTCGCAAATGCGCCGTATTTTGCGCACCCAGGTTAATTTAAGCGACGCCGTACGCCAATGGGGCAATATCGCTGCTTTTGTGGCGGCCCTGCAAAATGAGGACTTTTCCTTAATGCGCCGTTCATTGAATGATGTGATCATCGAGCCGGTACGCGGCAAGGTCATTCCGGGCTATGAGCAGGCCAAAGAAGCGGCTTTAAAAAACGGGGCTTTGGGCAGCGGTATTTCCGGTTCCGGGCCATCGATTTTTGCCCTGTGTTCTTCGCAGGAAGTGGCTCAAAAGGCGGGCCGGGCCATGCAGTCCGTTTTTGAAAGATTGCAAATCCAAAGCGATCTGTACATTTCGCCCATTAATGCCCGCGGGCCGAAAATTTTACACATTACCCAAAAATAGGGGACGATTCCAATGCAATTTTATTCTACCAAAAATAAAAATCTCCGTGTTCCCTTAAAACAAGCCGTGTTGCAGGGACTGGCTCCGGACGGAGGTTTGTTCATGCCAACGCTCATCCCCAAACTCAATCCGCGTGTTTTGCAAGCCCTGCCCGGCATGAATTTTCAGGAAATCGCTTTGGAAATGGCGCGTCTTTTTCTGCAGGATGATGTGCCGGAGCGGGCTTTGCGCGATATGGTGGAGAAAGCATTCGATTTTAGCGCGCCTCTGCATCGCCTGAAAGAAGATTTGTTCGTGCTGGAGTTATTCCACGGTCCCACCTTGGCCTTTAAGGACTTTGGCGCGCGTTTCATGGCACAGTTGATGGCCTGGCTTCGGCGCCATGAAGATAGGGAGATTTTCATTTTGGTGGCCACTTCCGGAGATACGGGTAGCGCCGTGGCGCAGGGATTTTTCAATGTACCCGGTTTTCGCGTTGTGTTGCTGTACCCCTCGGGAATGGTCAGCGAGATTCAGGAGAAACAACTGACAACCATCGGCGGCAATGTTACGGCTATTGAAGTGCAAGGTGATTTTGACGATTGTCAAAGACTGGTTAAACAGGCTTTTGTGGATGAAGAATTACGTCGCAAGCGGCTTTTGTCATCGGCCAATTCCATTAATATTGCCCGGTTGCTGCCTCAATCCTTTTACTACGCGGCGGCCTGGGCTCAGCTTCCTCCTTCGCAACGTCCCCTGATTGTCAGTGTGCCCTCGGGCAATCTGGGAAATCTTACCGCCGGTGTGCTGGCCTGGCGGGCGGGCATCCCCATCGGACATTTTGTTTCGGCCATGAATGTAAACGATGTCTTTCTGCATTATTTGCATCAGGCCCGGTTCCAACCGCGTGAAGTGATTCCCACTCTTTCCAACGCTATGGATGTGGGCAATCCCAGTAATTTTTACCG
>CAZHIZ010000165.1:5138-7694 GCA_964532875.1 uncultured Caldithrix sp.
CAGAAAGCATTAAACGGCAAAAAACAGGCCGAGTGCATCTCTCCTTCATTTCAAGAATTCAAACAACGGCTATTGGAGCTTTAATCGGTTAAAAAACAATTTTTGAAACGCGAGGCATCTCTACGGGTTGGAATACCTTTTGAAGGATTTTGATTTGTTGGCCGAATCTTGCTATTTTAATCGTGCTAAAGGTAAAGGGGAAAACGAACGGTATGTCATGAACTTAAAAGCGATGGTAACGGGCATTGTGTCGGCGATTTTATTGATTACATCTCTGATCGTCCACTTGCTTATTTTTGAAGGGAATTCCAAACTGCCCGGCTTTATTGACATTTCCCTGACCATAGGCATGGTGCTGGCCTGGCTGTTAAGCAGTAAGTTTATTAAGGAATTGAATCGCGCCCAGCCCGATGTGCATCCCATTAAATTGATGACGCAAAATGCGCCCCGCTGGTTGGTGTTGCTCACGGGATTTTTTATGTTCTACGCTGTTATTAACATGGGCATGATGATCCGTACCCGTTGGCAGGGGAGCCATATTCGCGGTGTGTCCGGATTCTGGCTCTTTTTTTATTCTCTGAGTATCATGATCAGTTGGGCGCGTTGGCGGCAAAGCAAGCAACTTTCCGAATCGACCGAAAGGTGAGCCGGATGACAGGTGTTTATGTGACTTCCAAACTGCCGGAACTACAACTCTCTGTTTTTGCCGTGGTCAGTCGTCTGGCCGAACGGTACGGAGCGATCAATCTTTCGCAGGGATTTCCGGATTTTGATCCCGACCCGCATTTAATTGACCTTGTGGAAGAGGCATTGCGGAAAGGGCACAATCAATATGCTCCCATGCCCGGCCTGTTGGCTTTACGTCAGGCATTGTCTGCAAAAATCCAACAGCTTTACGGGGCGTTTTACGATCCCGAAAGCGAAATTACCGTTACGGCCGGTGCAACGGAGGCCTTGTATGCCACCATTACGGCTACGGTTTCTGCCGGTGACGAGGTCATTATTTTCGAGCCGTATTACGATGCCTATCCGCCCGTGGTGCAATATGCCGGCGGCAAACCGATTTTCATCCCCTTGCAAGCACCGCATTTTAGCATTCCCTGGCAACGCGTGAAGCAAGCGCTTAGCAAACGCACCAGATTGATCATTCTCAATACACCGCACAATCCCACAGGCAGCGTAATCGAAAAAAGCGATTTAGCGCAGTTGGCGGGCCTTGTGGACGGAACGCGGGTGCTCATTCTCAGTGACGAGGTGTATGAGCACATCACCTTTGACGGGCATGCGCACGTTAGTTTGGCGGCTCACGAGGAATTACGGCAACGCACGTTTCTGATCAGTTCCTTCGGAAAAACGTATCATACCACCGGCTGGAAGGTGGGTTACTGCGCTGCGCCGCAAGCCTTGACGGATGAATTCCGCAAAATACATCAATTTATTACTTATGCCGTCAATACGCCGGCCCAATGGGCCTATGCCGCTTTTTTAGGTCGGGATCGTTCCTATTTGCGCCTGAGTGCTTTTTACCAGCAAAAACGCGACCTTTTTGCCCGCTTATTGAAAGACGGGCCGTTTGAGCTTTTGCCCTGTCGCGGTACGTATTTTCAACTGGCTGATTACGGTCGGATCAACCGAAAACCCGACACGGAATTCGTTGAATGGCTGATTAAAGAGCATGGGGTTGCGGCCATTCCTCTTTCCCCGTTTTACAGCAAACCGGGCGGCCAAACACTCATCCGCTTTTGCTTTGCCAAAAAAGATGCCACGTTAAAACAAGCCGCGGAGCGTTTATGCACAATTTGAGAGTGACTTTAATTCAAGCCGATTTACACTGGCAAAATCCAGAGGCCAATCGGCACAAATTCAGTCGGATAATCGAAGGGCTCGATCGACCCGGTCATATTGTGGTTTTGCCGGAGATGTTTACCACCGGTTTTACCATGGAAGCCGCTTCTTTTGCCGAAACGCCGGACGGGCCGACGATACAGTGGATGCGGCAAACGGCAAAGGAACGGGCCGTTGTTTTGGTGGGAAGCCTTATCATTCGCGAAGGCGCTTCTTTTTTTAATCGATTGTATTGGGTGCCCCCTCAAGGGCCTTTGGCCTGGTACGATAAGCGGCATCTCTTCCGCATGGCCGGGGAACACACCGTGTATCGTGCCGGGCAGCATCTGGTAACCATGGAGCTGAGAGGATGGAAAATCCGTCCGTTTATTTGCTACGACCTGCGTTTCCCGGTATGGTCGCGCAATGTAAATCTGCAATATGATTTAGCCCTTTACGTCGCCAACTGGCCCTGGCGTCGGATAAGTGCCTGGCGATCTCTCTTACAGGCCCGCGCCGCGGAAAACCAGGCTTATGTCGTTGGCGTGAATCGTGTAGGAAAGGACGGGGAGGGCATCGAATATTCGGGGGATTCTTTGGCCGTGGATGCGGTGGGCAATATCCTGGCCGATTTGGGGCAAAAAGAGCAAGCGCTTACGGTGGAATTATCCGCCGAGGCATTGCAACGCTACCGGGAGAAGTTCCCGGCCTGGCAGGATGCAGATCGATTCC
>CAZHIZ010000166.1:0-7663 GCA_964532875.1 uncultured Caldithrix sp.
TTACCGCCCCTATTTCTTTTCTTTTTTCATTTGTCTTTTGTCTTTTTTTGTACCCCTCCGCCCTCACCGCTATGCCTTTCGGGCACCTTCCCTCATAGGGAAGGTCTCGCCAGACGGAGAAATTTGCCCTTTTTGCTTTTGATTGCGATGGCTGGGCATACGTACTTCCTATTCAACGATTCAACCATCCTCTATTCAACCCGATTCGTTGAAAGCCGAATCAAAGATTCGCCATTTTAATGGGGCCTTCTTCCTTATTTTTTATTTTGCTTTACCGGCTGATTTTTTGTAAAGCCTTTTCGGCCTGTTCTCGTGTGTAGTCCGTAAGCATGCGTAAAGCTTCTGCTTTATTTTTTTTGAAACGTTTCAGTACCTCGATCTCTAATTTTTTTTGACTGGCAAATTCAGCCCGTTGAAACATCTTTTTGTAAGCACGGATGGCCGGAATGACACGGGCATAATTACTATCGGTTCGTGCGGCAAAATGCGTGAAACTCCAATAAGCCTGTCGCGGCCGATATTCTTTCACCTTGGTCTGGGGATCAAAGTGGATCTTCAGCGCGGTCCGGTAGTCACCCGAAGTGTAGGCCTGCGGAATTTTCGTAATCCCCGAATACCACGGGACAAACGGCTGAACGCAGGGGCGCCTTGGGGCTACCCAGAGGACATCACCAATTTCCGGCGGCAGCCAGGACCGCAATTGGGCCACCAAACCGTAACGATTGGTTTGCGAACAAATCCGCATGACAACGTTTTGATGGGGATTGCCATGATTGTAGGCCGGATTCATTTCCAATTCCGTTCCTTCGTAATGATTGCGTAAAACATCCATCAAATCTTGCAGGGTTATGGGCGATTTGGCCTTGAAGGCAAAGGGAAAACGAGCGGTAAAAGCGTAGTGTTTGGCTGCCAATAAATTAATGGCCGCCCAGTGCCGGGCAATATTCGAGTAATGAGCCAACGACAGAGGATCACCGTAAGCCTGCCTGAAATTAAACGGCTTTCCGGAACGCGGATCGTACCAGCCCTTACGGATGGCATACTCCACTAAATCTGCTGAACCCAAAAAATTGAGCGTATCTTTTAAATTGACTTCTCCTATGGTGTAATAATTGGGAATGATGGCCACCATGGAATCCGGGACGCGTTGCGCCACCCAATGTTTTCCCTGAACAGCGGCTAACATCCAGGCCTCGTTACGATCGGCAATGCAATAGGTTCGGCCGGAAGCCGCATAGCCGAATCGTTCGATTAGTTTTCCGGCGATTTTCACGGCCTGCCTGGCCGTTTTGGCTCTTTCCGCCATTAGACGCCGTAAGTAATAGCCGATTCCATGTGTTAAACCGATGGGCCTTTCCCTGGATGAACATTGGTTGGAAACAATGGTAACACCCCATTGGTTCATGTAACTGTCGGAAAATTCGTAGCCCGGCATTTCCAGCCAAAGAAATCCGTAGGTTCGGGGTACCTGTTCCAAAACCTCTCCCCTTCGCAAATGCACGGTTTCATGCTGTTTATGATTGAGAGAAGGCACTTTGTACCAATTAACGACCGTTGCACTGAAATCATCTTCATTATGGGCTAGTAAAACCGAACCGTCTGCCGTAGCTTTCTTGCCAACCAAAATGGTAAAGCAATTGCGGTCTCCGGCCTGGAAGTGAGCCGCAAAAGCCGAGGTGATGCTCAAGCCAATGAGTAAAAGCAAAGAAAATAAAATATGCCTCATGACCTGTCCTTTTTTTCTAATAAACAACTCACAAACCCTTTTAATTTCCTACGGAAGATTCAATTCCCTGCCGATCTTGCATTCAATTTCGATTTTTCGGCGAAATTAGCGCTTTGTCCACTTTTTGAAAGATAAACAATAAACGTGAAATACACAACGCTCATCGTGGGTTTTTACTTTGATAAATGCAAAATTCCCGCTTCATTAAAGAAAAAAATAGAGTTCTGCGAAATGCACATAGATGTCATTCCCAATCTCAATTTATCGGAATGAGAAATCTCATAACCTGAACAAAAAACAAAAGATTTCTCGTGGTCACGATTTTCGGGGAAAAAAGCTCTTAACTATTGACCCTTTACTCTTTAATCTTTACTCTTTGATCTTGAATCTTGAATCTTGAATCTTGAATTGACTCTTTACCACAATGGCGCCAAAAATAAATTTGGATTCTGCTCAATTTCCTTTAACTTATAGGACAATTGTTTTTTAGTATTTTTTAAGGAGTTTTTTCAATGCAAGTATCAGACAATGCGGTCGTATCCATCCATTACACATTAAAAGACGATGACGGTGCCACGGTGGACAGTTCGATCGGCAAAGAACCGTTAAGCTATTTACACGGGCGTAAAAACATCATCAGCGGTTTGGAAAAAGCGCTTACCGGCAAGAATGTCGGCGACAAACTGAACATTTCCATTCCTCCGGAAGAAGCGTATGGAAATTACGATGCCAAATTAATTCAGGTAATACCGCGCGAGGCTTTTGGCGGCGTGCAGGATATTCAGGTCGGCATGCAGTTTTACAGCGAATCGCCCGAAGGTGTGCAAATGATTACCATTAAAAGCGTGGACGGCGATCAGATTACTGTGGATGCTAATCATCCCCTGGCCGGTCAAACCTTACATTTCGATGTGGAAATCATTGCTGTGCGTGAAGCGACCGAAGAAGAATTGCAACACGGGCATGTCCACGACGGCAGTCATCAGCATTAAGCTAAAAAAACAAACCGTGTTAAAAGTAAAAAGCCCCGAATTCTCGGGGCTTTTTTGATTGAAGAACTATTTATTTCTTCCTCGGTGAAGATTTCATTTTTTCGTGAGCAATGCCGTCGTCGCCGATATCATTAACTTCTTTGTCGCTCACCAAATATTCGAATTGTCTTTTAAATTCATCCAGGCTCACGCCGGCCGTTGCCGCATATTTAGCCAATTCATGCGGATCGTCGAAATCTTCCGCTTTCAGGCGAATCATATAGCGATAAGCCACATGGTAGTATTCTGAATTAACATCCACCATGCGAATTTTCATGCGCTTAGTTTTGGGATCGATTTTATCTTTCAGGTAGATGGGAACGAAATGGCCGTCCTGAACGGAAATCAATGCGCCGGAACCGCCTTCAAATAAAAATTTGGCAGCCATAAATCCCAAATCGCGACAATATTCCATGTCAAACGGAATGGGATCCGCACAGCGTAATTCGTAGCCGATGTTTTTGGCCACAATCGTCGTTTTGATTTTAAACTGGGCCAAACGATCTTGCACCTGGCGTTTCAAAATTTCACCGAAACTGATTTCGGCCAGACGAATATTATCGTGGGCATCTTTTTCCACGGACATAATCTGTTTAAAATCTTCCGTATCCAATTTTTCCAGCAATCCTTCTGCCAGAATCGCCACACCGTCCTTACGTCCGTAACTTAAACGCTTGATAATGGCGCCAACCAGAATATCCACAATGCGTTTTAATTTAATTCGTTTGTTACCGAACTCTTCCGGAATTAAAGTTAACGTGGCACCGGCTGCCTTTCCGATACCCATAGCCAGATGTCCGGCTTTGCGTCCCATGGTGACCACAAAGTACCAACGGGAGGTCGTTTTGGCATCGGTCATGATATTCTTAACAATTTCCACTCCAAGATGGCGCGCCGTTTGAAAACCAAACGTACTGATCATGCCAGGCAAGTCCAAATCGTTATCGATGGTTTTGGGAACATGCGCCACGCGCACACGTCCGTCGGCAACCTGTTGCACGCGAAAGGCCGAATAGGCCGTATCGTCACCGCCGATGGTGATCAGCTTATCTACATTTAAACGCAAGAGGGAAGAAACCGTATTTTCAAGAAGTTTGGGATCTTTGGTCGGATTATCGCGGGAAATTCCGATGTGCGAACCGCCGCGGAAGTGAATACGGCTGACCGATTCAATGGTCAAGGGCATCACATGAGAGATATCGCCACGCATAATCCATTTAAATCCGTCCTGAATTCCGATGACCTCGGAACCGGAGAGAATGGCGCGAATGGTAGCCGCGCCGATCACGCTGTTTATGCCCGGGGCCGGCCCGCCGCCGACCAGAATGGCTGTACGTTTTGGGTATAATGACATAACTACTCCAAATCCTTTTTTTAATGATTCCTGATTAAAATTCGTTAACCTGTCTTTTTCTAATGTTTAACCATGCAGATATCGGGAAGTTTCCGCCCAGCATGTTTTGTTTCTTTTTTCATTTTTCTCCATTAATCATTTTCAACACACAACATCTTTCCTTCTTCTGCAATTCCGCCGGAAGGAGCAAATGACTTTTGAACAAGCGATTTTTAATTCTAAAATGTTTAAAAATACATAATCTCTTATTTTTTCGCCAATTTAATTTAAAATCTTAAACCAAGTAACGCAAGTTTGAATTTTCGATCGACAACTCGTTTTTTTATTTTCTTTGTTTCCGTGATTTGTAGCATTATTTTTACTTTCTGCATTTTTATCTTAATTTTATGATTTTAGCCGACGAGAATACAAGCAAAGTAAACAGGACACCCAAAATACGATCGCTATGAAGTTCAATGTTGTTTTTGGGCATATTAGAATAAAAATATTTTTAGGATTTTGTTTGGTGATTGTTTAAATTAACACCACAAAATTTGCCATGGGGAGACATCTAAAATGCGCATCGAGTCGCTGCAAATTTCGGGATTTAAGGGCTATGAACACGCTACCAGCATCAACTTTTTCGATCAACACGGGAATTTAATATTTGACACGGACGGCGAAGAGCGCCTTTTTATCTTCCAGGCCATTTTGGGTATTATTTTCGGCTTTACGCCCGAAGAAAAAAAACAATTCCGCGGCGACCAAACAATCAATCAAACTTTTACCGGATTGGTTACACTTTCTCTCGATCAAAAAACTGTATTCATCGAACGGGATTTCGAGACCGACATCATCGCCTGTCTGTTATCGGACAGCATTTCTTCCCGGCCCATTTTTCAAGGCAAAGATTTGGTAGGTAACGGATATTCCAGACCGTATTTGGATATGTTACGTTCCATTTTCCCCATTGTGGACAAATCCCTTTATTTGGAAATTCTTCAGGATGAAATCAATGAAGGCAAATCGCTCTCCAGCCTGCTGAATGCGCTCTATTTGCTTTTTTCACCACGCTTCAATTTAAATAAAGTACGTTTTTTAATTTCCAAAAGCGAAGAATACATGAATTCTTTGGATCCATCCCGTCTGGATAGCCAAAATCTTTCTCAATTGGGGCATTTTAAAGAATGTTTAATATTCCTGAAAAGCCTGCGCACCATGCGTGAGCAACTCAAAGATGACCAGGAACGATTAGGCCGCTTACTCCACAAAATTCGGCACCGCAATCTCCAGAAAAACGAATTGCTCAAAGAGTTGGAAGAATCATACGCAACCATTATGGATCAAAATCCCATTCTATTACGAGCGGAAATTCTACTCTGGAAAAGCCTGACCCAGATGAAAGAAAAGAACCAAAAAGATTTGAAAGAAATCCGCCGCCGTATTAATGAAATCGAACAAGAAATTCAAATCGATTTTCAGGAATACAACCAATTGCCCTCTTCCGCCGAACGAGAGCTGAAACGTTACGAAGAAGACCTTAAAAAAATAGAGGAGTTGCAAAAAAAGATCGATCAGGTGGATACGGAAATCAAATTGAACGAAGTAAAATTCAAAACGTGGAAAACCGTAAAAATCTTTTTTGTGGGCTTATTTGCGCCTCTTTCTTTCGTACTTTCCTACATTGCTTTTAATTCTTGGTTTTTAATTATTCCCGAAGCCTTTTTCTTTTTCCTGATCTTCTTTTTCCTGTTCGGTCATTATCATTCCAAGATTCGCGAAAAGCTGTTGAATTTACAGGAAGACAAAGATATCTTCCGCAAACATCAACACGATATTCAACAGGAAATCGAAACAATGCGCAAAAAGTGGTTTTTCCTAAAAGACGAAAAAAATTTCGAGTTACACCGCGAACGTTTACATGAATATCGGGAATTGCAACAGGAGTTGAAACAACTTAAGCGCAAAGAACAACGCATTGTGCAAATTTTGAATCAACCCAACATTACACGACAATTGAAGTCTTTTCAAGAAAAGTACAGCTCACTGGTCGATGTCCATCGGGCCGATCTCGAAGCCTATCTGGATCGCTTTGTTCAATTGAAAAACGAACTTTCATCTATTGAAGGCAGTTCCGTTGACCCTCCGGTGATCCAAGAATTGCAAAAGATCATCAAGGATTATCAGCAAGCTGTACAACAACTCAAAACCGTTGATGAAGATCTGAGCGAACGATTACATTTGCATCAATATAACCTTCCCATTGACCAAATTTTGGATGCCGTTAAGCGCAGGATCAAAAACCTGCAAATGGAACGCGGAATTCAATTTGAATATTGAGCCTATTTCCTTTAACTTACCTCTTTAAAAAAATTGGTGTCTTGGGACAGAGCAAAGGTGCCTTTATCCTATCCTTTGTCAATGTTTGAACGCTTTTAGCAATGAACGCATCCGAACAAGAAAACACCGAGCAATATCTAACGCTTAAAACAAAGGAAACAACATGACCCCATTAATAAAATCCGCGAAAACAGCTCTAAGTGTGTGTTTAGGGCTTAAATCCAACGAACGTTTGTTAATTGTTACCGACTCCAACAAGCACACTATCGGTCAGGCCTTTTTTGCCGCCGGTCTGGAAACAACCGAACATGTCCTTTTGGCTGAGATGCCCGTAGCTGAAGTGAATGGACAAGAACCGCCGCAAGACATTTCCGATTTGATGTTAAAATACGATGTGATCGTCTGTCCCACAACCAAATCCTTAACCCACACCAATGCACGCCGAAAAGCCTGTCAAACGGGAGCGCGCGTGGCCACCATGCCAAATATTACCGAAGATATTATGATCCGGACTTTAAATGCGGATTACCAGCAAATTGCCGAACGCACCAAACGCATTGCAGCCATTTTGGATGAGGGGAAAACTGCTCACATCACTACCGAACTGGGCACCGATTTACGCATGCCCATCGAAGGCATTAAAGCCATTGCTTCCACTGGTTTGCTTTTGGAAAAGGGACAGGGAGGTAATTTACCCAGCGGCGAAGCTTTCTTAATGCCGCAAGAAGGCACCTCGGAGGGCATTCTCATAGCCGATGCTTCTGTGGCTTCCATCGGTAAATTGAGCAAACCCATTAAAATTACCATCAAAGAGGGTTTTGCCGTTAAAATGGAAGGCGGTCGTCAGGCCGACCAACTGTTTACCATGCTAAGTCGTTTCGGACGGGATGGATTAAATGTGGCCGAATTAGGCATCGGCACCAATCATGCCGCCCGAATTACGGGTATTATTTTAGAGGACGAAAAAGTGCTGGGCACGGCACATGTTGCCTTTGGCAACAACATCAGCATGGGGGGAACGTACGATGTGGGCATTCACATCGATTGCGTGATTACCCAACCATCCATTTACATTGACGACAAACCACTGATGCTGCAGGGGAAATTGGTGGTGGATGTACATTAAGGCCTAGAATTGGGAATTGGGAATTGGGAATTGGGAACTGGGAATTGGGAATTGGGCCCGCAATAGCGGGATTTTCAATCCGTCGAAGGCCGGATCTGTGATTCGTC
>CAZHIZ010000167.1:0-7649 GCA_964532875.1 uncultured Caldithrix sp.
GTAATCGCAGTAAGTACCCGGCGGATAACGATTAACAAATTCAGATAAATTGCAAAAATCCCGATAGGAGAACGTAAACAGCATGTGCGGAGTAATTGGCGTATTCGGTTATGACAATGTAGCCAGCGATATCATCAACGGATTGGAAACTTTGCAACATCGCGGGCAGGATTCTGCCGGATTGGTGGTATTCAACGGTACCTTTAAAATGCACAAGGGAAGCGGTCCTGTTTCCAATGTTTTTAAACACATTCCCATCGAGCGTTTTAAGGGCGAGATCGGGTTGGGCCATGTGCGCTATTCAACCATCGGTTCCACCGAAGCGGTTGACGCTCAGCCTATTGCCGTCAATTATCCTTACGGTTTGGCCATGGTGCACAACGGCAATGTGGTCAACTTTAACGAATTGCGCCGTAAATTGTACGAAGAACATCACCGTCTGCTGGATACGTCCAACGACGTGGCTTTGATTTTGTACACCCTGGCCACGCAATTGGAAAAGAAAGACCTGCGTAATTTGCCGGTGGAAGACATCTTCGATTCTGTGGAGAATGTGCAAAAAATTGTGCAGGGGGCCTATTCGGCCATTACCATTATTGCCAACAAGGGGGTTCTGGCCTTCACCGATCCTTACGGCATTCGGCCTTTGGTCATGGGGCGTAAATACACGGATAAAGGAGTGGTGTACGCCTTTGCTTCGGAAAGCACGACCTTTGATTTTTTGGGCTACGAATTAATGCGCGATCTGGAACCCGGTGAGATGGTGTTTATCGACAATGAACGACATATTCACAAAAAAATAGGCCTGACCAAAAGGCAGGCTTTCTGCGTATTCGAATACATCTATTTTGCCCGCGAAGATTCCGTGATCCACAATCGTTTGGTGGCCAGCGAACGGGTGCGCATGGGAAAACGTTTGGCCGAGAAATTTCGCCAAACGGGTTTACAGCCGGACATCATCATCGATGTACCCAATTCGGCCTATTTCTTTGCCTCGGCCATGGCCGAAGAGCTGGGCATACCCTATCGGCGCGGCTTAGCCAAAAATCATCACATGGGACGTTCGTTTATTACGCCCAATCAAAAAGAGCGGGAAAAAATGGTGCGCCAAAAATTAAATCCCATTCGCGATATCGTTTGTTGCAAAAAGGTGGCGGTCGTGGACGATTCTATCGTACGCGGCACGACCTCCAAACGCATTGTGGAAATGTTACGTCGGGCCGGAGCCAAGGAAATCTATTTTATTTCCGCATCACCGCCGGTTAAGCATCCCTGTATCTACGGGATCGATATGTCCGTTAAACGGGAAATTCTAGCTTCCCATTACGATGTGGAAGAAATCCGCCGCTATTTGGGAGCCGATGCCGTTATTTATCAGGACCTGGAAGATTTGATCGATTTGTACAAAGATTTGCCCATTTGCCACGCCTGTTTTTCCGGGCAATATCCGACCGGTGCCGGCGCCGAGGTGCTGGAAGCCATTGAGAAGGAAAAATTGGAATCCGACCGGGTTTGAGAAATGGGTTGGTAACTGGTAACTGGTAATTGGGAACTGGGAACTGGGAACTGGGAATTGGGAATTGGGAATTGGGAACTGGACGGTAAAAGACGGAGAATGGATTTTATTTTAACACTTAAACGCTTTACTCTTAACATCTTGAAAATTACAACTGCAATAAACACGGGAGAACCATGCGCATTATCAATGCCCGTTGGTTAACACCCCAAGGCTATTTTGAAGAAGGAACCATCGACATCGAACAGGGTCGTATTGCGCGCCTCCATTTGGGGCGCCAAACGGACAATGCGGCGGGCGATGTTCTCGATGCCCGCGGGTATTTGATCCTGCCGGGTATGATTGATCCGCATGTGCATTTTCGTGAGCCGGGACAGTTGTACAAAGAAGGCATTCGCAACGGTTCCAAAGCAGCGCTTAAAGGCGGGGTAACAACCGTAATCGATATGCCCAACAATCGCCCCCCCATCACCACACCTGCCCGTTTGCAGGAAAAACGGCTGCGTTTTGAGAAGAAATCGCTGGTCAATTACGGCCTGATGTTTCATGCCTCGGCCAAATTGTACGCACTTGACGGTACGGCCAAATCGGTTAAAATTTTCATGGCCCGTTCGTCTTCCCTTTCTTCCATTAATAATGAGTCTGCCTTAAGGCGTATTTTTGCGCATTACCGGCGGGTTTCGATTCATGCCGAAGACGAGAGTGTTTTTAACGAGGATTCGAATCGCCGTTTGCCCCATCACGAAAGACGGCCGCGCGCGGCCATTAAAGAGGCCCTGTCCAAAATCGAACGCACATTGCGCAGCCTGCCTGCCGAACAACGTCCGAGGGTTGTTATTTGTCATGTAACAACGAGCGATGATGTGCACTGGATAACGCGCATGAAGGCGGAAGGCTTTGATGTGTGGGCCGAAACAGCGCCTCATTACCTTTTCTTTACGCAGGAAGATTATCTGCGGAAAGGGGCCTTGTTACAGGTGAATCCCCCGATTCGTACGGAGCAGGATCGCCAGGCCTTGCGTCAGGCGCTTCGGCAAGGGACAATCGATTTTATCGGAACGGATCATGCTCCGCACACGCCGGCCGAGAAACAAAGCTCGCATCCGCCCTCCGGTATTGCCGGCATCGAGTGGGCCGTGCCGCTTTTGCTTCATTTAATGGATGAGGGGCTAATCCATTGGGAACAATTGCATCGTCTTACCTGCACCAACGCCTCCCGGTGTTACGAGATTAAAGATCGGGATGGTATTAAAAAAGGGAATTGGGCAGACCTGATTTTTGTCAAACGTTCTGTGGACCAATCGTTGAATCGGCGTGTCCGCACACGGGCCGGCACTAATGTTTACGCAGATATGGGCTGTTGCTGGCAAGTGGAACGCACTCTGGTGAACGGTATTGTTAAATACGAGAAAGGAAAATTTATCAATGAACAACCTGGAAAAGCCGTCTGATACGGCTATTGGCAAATCACAATTTATTGAATTTTTGCTGCAGCAAAAGGCATTACGCTTTGGGGACTTCACCCTGAAATCGGGGTTGAAATCCCCTTTTTTTATTAATCTGGGTCAGGTAAACAGTGGTGCCGCTTACGCCTTTTTAGGGCAAGCCTTGGCCCAAACGCTTAAAGCTGCGTTTCCGCAAACCACTGTCCTGTACGGTCCTCCTTACAAGGGAATTTCCATGGCGGCGGTAACGGCCGTAGCTTTTTACCGGCAATACGGAGGCGAGCTTTTTACTTTCTATTCCCGCAAGGAAGCCAAACGGCACGGGGAAGGGGGCATGTTCATCGGCCATGTACCGCAAAAAGACGATCGCATTGTGATTGTGGACGATGTACTGACCACCGGAGGCACGAAGCTGGAAGCGATTCGCCTGCTTGAGGCAACATTTGGCGTACGTGTGGAAGGCGTGCTGGTTACCGTGGATCGGCGTACCAAAAGCCAAATGCAAGAATCGCTGGGCTTGCCTTTTGCTACCGTACTTTCCTTGACCGATATTATCGAATATTTGCATGAAAGAAACGATGCCCGGTATGAATTGTTACGTAATTTTTATGAAGGAGTGTAAATGACACGCATACGCAAACTGATCCCCGCATTGGATACGGACAATTTGCAACGGATCGAAGAATTGGTTCGTACGGTTGATGCTTCACCGTTGATTTACGGCTACAAAATCGGTTTCATTGCCGGTTTAACGCATGGGCTGCAAACCGTGGTGCAAGCCATTCGCCACCATTCGCAAAAGCCCGTTATTTACGATCATCAAAAAGCGGCAACGGATATCCCCGACATGGGAAGTAAATTCGCCGCGCTCATGAAAGGCAGCGGTTTGGATGAAGTGATTCTTTTCCCGCAGGCCGGTCCGGCCACATTGGAAGCGTGGGTAAAAGCCTTGCAAGAAGCGGGACGTGAGGTCATTGTGGGCGGCATTATGACCCATCCCAAATATCGGGTTTCGGAAGGCGGTTATTTGCACGATGGGGCCGTGATGGATATTTATTTACGCGCTTACGATCTGGGAGTGAGACGTTTTGTAGTCCCCTTAACCAAACCGCAGGCCGTGCGTGAAATTTTTGACGCCTTAAACCGTCCGGACGATGCAATTTTTTATTCCCCCGGTTTCGGCAAGCAGGGCGGCGATCCGGCGCAATTCGATTTTCTGCAAACGCATTATTTGATTGTGGGGCGGGCCTTGCTCAATGCGCCTGATCCCATTTTGTACTTGAAAAGCGTGGAAGAAACGTTAAAATAAAATAAATCAATAACGGGAAACGAATACACGGCTAACGTTTTAACCCTGAAAAATACACAGAGGAAAACCATGAAAAAAGACCTCATTTCCATGGAAGATCTCACCCTGGATGAGATCAAGGACTATTTACGGGTGGCTCATTTGGTGGAAAAGATGCCGGATGCCGAGCGTTATCGTCTGCTGCCCGGAAAGATTATGGCCGCTCTGTTTTTCGAGCCCAGTACGCGCACGCGATTGAGTTTTGAAGCGGCCATGCAGCGTTTGGGCGGAGGCGTGATCGGATTTGCCGGTTCGTCGGCCACTTCCGTAACCAAAGGCGAATCGTTTAGCGATACGATTCACACGGTTGAAAATTATTGCGACATCATGGTCGTTCGTCATCCGGGCGAAGGCACGGCGCGGCTGGCTGCTCAGGAAAGTCGCTTGCCGGTCATTAACGCCGGAGACGGTTCCAATCAGCATCCCACGCAAACACTGCTGGATTTGTTCACGATCGAGAAGGATCTGGGACACATTCCGGGCATTACGGTGGCTTTTGTGGGCGATTTAAAGTATTCCCGTACGGTGCATTCCTTGATTCGGGCCTTAATGAAGTTTGATGTCACGCGTTTCATTTTGGTGGCCCCGGAATCGTTACGCTTACCGAAATATTTCATGATGAGTGATCAACCGGGCAAATATCAATTCTACGAAACCAATCTTCTCGAAGAAGCCATTCCCCGCTGCGATATTTTGTACATGACGCGCATTCAGCGTGAGCGCTTTCCGGATTTGGTGGAATACGAAAAGGTCAAAGACAGCTATTTGCTGACGGCAGCCATGCTGAACGAAGCCAAATCCCACATGCGGGTTTTGCATCCCCTGCCGCGGGTAAACGAGATCGCTTACGACGTGGATCAGACCAAGTTCGCCGGATATTTTCCGCAAGCGCGCAACGGGGTCATCATGCGTCAGGCCATTTTACTTAAACATCTCGGAGTACAATTATGAGCGCTTTGAAAAATGAAAACATGCTGATGATTCCCAAAATTAAACTGGGAATTGTGATCGATCATATTCCGGCGGGAGACGGAGTAAAAATTCTGGAAATTATTTCGCGTTACAAAGAAATGGACGAGGTGCCCATTACATTGGGTATTAATTACGATAGCCAGAAAATGGGGCGCAAAGACCTGATTAAATTGCAAATGGAGTTTTTGCCGCCGGAGATCATTCAACACATTTCCATCGTGGTACCGGGCGTAACGATTAAAGCCATTAAAGAATACAAGGTGTACAGCAAAGTCGTGGTTCAGGCGCCCAAAGTGATCAAAAATTTGTTGCGTTGTAAAAACCCCAATTGCATTACCAATTTGCAGCGCGGCGTGGAAACGCTTTTTATTGCGGTAAACGAAGAAAGCAGTGAAGTAAAATGTAATTATTGCGAACGCATATTCGATCGTTCGGAATTGGAACCTCTGATTAAGTGAGTTTTTATGGTTGAAACGACATTTTTAAACCTTCATTTGAAGAGCCCTACGGTTTTGGCCTCGGGGATTTTAGGGTTAACGGCCGATTCCATGCGTCGTGTGATTGCCTTTGGTGCCGGGGCGGTGACTACCAAATCGTTTAATACGGAAGGGCGGAAAGGTCATGCCAATCCGAGTATTTTGCCTTTCCGTCACGGATTGCTCAATGCGGTGGGGCTTTCCAATCCCGGTGTGGATGAAATGGTGCAACAAATTCGCGCTTTTAAGGCAAAGGAAAGCGCCCCTGTTTTTGCCTCCGTTTTTGGTCGCACGGTGGAAGAATATGGGGAAGTGACCAAACGCTTGGTTGAGGCAGAGCCGGACTTAATCGAGGTGAATGTCTCCTGTCCCAATGTACGTTCGGAATTCGGTACGCCCTTTGGCGAGAGCCTTAGCGATACGGCTCGCGTAACGGAGTTGGTCAAAAAGCATGCCGGTTCCATTCCCGTTTCCGTTAAATTGGGGCCGCACGGGCCCGGGGTAGGGCGATTGGCCAAAGTGTGCGCCGAACATGGCGCCGATGCCGTAACGGCAATTAATACCGTGGGTCCGGGCATGATCATCGATATTGATGTGCGCAAGCCGGTGCTTTCCAATAAAACCGGCGGGGTTTCCGGGCCTGCTATTTTGCCCGTTGCCGTGAAGTCGGTGTACGAAATTTATGAGCAGGTCGATATTCCCATCATCGGTACCGGCGGCATTACGACGGCGGAAGATGCCATTCAAATGCTGTTGGCCGGTGCGACGCTTTTGGGTATCGGCTCGGGTATTTATTATCACGGAATGGAAATTTTCCAAACGATTAATCAAGGCATCGAGCGCTATTTAAAGACCTACGGGTTTACTTCTTTGCAGGAAATCAGGGGGCTGGCCCATGAGTGATTTGATGCGCACCTTTCCCATTCGGCGAATAGTAGAACACGGACCGGGGGTTAAAAGCTTTTATTTCGACCGCATCATGGATGCCTGGCCCGGGCAATTTTTAAATGTCTGGCTGCCCGATCTGGATGAGAAACCGATCTCGGTTTCCGCTCTGGGGAGCGATTGGTTGGAAATTTCGGTTAAAGCTTACGGCCCTTTTTCTTCGGCTATGATGCGTTTAAAAGAGGGTGACCGCGTGGGGTTGCGCGGGCCGTTTGGACACGGATTCGGCTTGCAGAACAATGCTTTGCTGGTGGGAGGCGGCATCGGAATAGCGCCGTTGCGTTTGTTGGCGCAAGTTCTGGCAGCGAAAGGGTATCGCTTTGTGGCCCTTTTGGGAGCCGCCACGCGTCATGAATTGATTTTTGCCGACTTTTTTAAAGAACAATCGGATGGTTGTTATTTTACAACGGATGACGGCAGTTTCGGGAACCGAGGCTTGGTAACCGATGAATTACTGGCCATTATTGAAAAAGAAAAGATTGAACACGTGTATGCCGCCGGGCCGGAAGTGATGTTCGTGA
The DNA here is from genome assembly GCA_964532875.1 of uncultured Caldithrix sp. Lineage (GTDB taxonomy): Bacteria > Calditrichota > Calditrichia > Calditrichales > Calditrichaceae > Caldithrix. The sequence continues at coordinate 7,224 of CAZHIZ010000167.1, forward strand.
AACTAAAGGAACTGCTGGATGCGCTGAGTATTTCGTATGAATTTACGCTGGAAAGATACATGAAATGCGGCATCGGGATTTGCGGGCAGTGCGTGTTGGACGGCAGCGGGGCACGGGTGTGCGTGGAAGGGCCGGTATTCGATCGGGAAGCATTGCAAGAAGTCACGGATCTGGGCTTACCACACAGGGATGCTTCGGGGAAAAGACGGGCCTGATTGTCGCAAAGAGTTTAGACTGTTGTTTCACAGAACATTTTATTTTCTTTTAAAATAAAATCCAATAAAAAAAGGGAAGAGAAATGTCCCCAATTTTAATAATTTGTTCTCTTCCCATTAAGATTTAACAAAGTACTTTCCGGCTATAATCCGCTGCGCAATGCCTCCACCTCGTTTACTGTTTTGGGGATGGGCTTGCCTAGAACCCGAT
>CAZHIZ010000168.1:0-3521 GCA_964532875.1 uncultured Caldithrix sp.
AGATCCGGCCCCTGACGGAGCAGTGGCTAAAACAGTACCGGAACGACAAAATCAAATTTTCCAAACCCGTTTAAGCGTAAATTGGTTTTTCTTTTATTCGATTAATTTGCTAATTTAGGAAGTAAAAATTATTTGTTCATCCAACTTTAAGGAGGCTTTTCAAATGAAACGTCTGTTAATAATAATGTTTATTTTAGCTTTTAGCATGAGCTTGGCCGTTGCCGAATCGCATCTCATGCGCTTTGCCGATGTAAGCAAAGACAAAATCGTTTTCACCTACGAAGGCGATTTGTGGCTGGTGCCCATAACGGGCGGCACGGCCAAACGCATTACCCGCAGCGACGGTACGGAAATTTTTGCCAAGTTCTCACCGGATGGTAAGATGATCGCTTTTACGGCCGACTACGACGGCGGTAATGATGTGTACGTCATGCGTCTGGATGCCTCTGTTCCCAAAAGGCTGACCTACCATCCTGCCGCCGATCTTGTAGTGGATTGGTGCCCGGACGGCAAACATATTCTCTTCCGTTCGCGACGACAATGGCCCTATCGTGCCGAAAAACTGTACCGGATTTCCATTGATGGCGGCATGCCTCAGGAAATGCCTGTGGATCGCGCCGGGTTGGCCTCGGTATCTCCCGACGGGAAAATGTTGGCCTACAATCGTATTTCCCGCGAATTCCGCACCTGGAAACGTTACAAGGGCGGAATGGCTCAGGATATTTGGGTGGGTTCGTTAAAGAAGCACAATTACAAACCCATTACCAAATACAGCGGAACGGACAATTTCCCCATGTGGCATAAAACGGGCATTTACTTCACTTCGGACAGCATCGACGGAACATTGAATCTCTATCGTTACGATCCCAAAAGCAAACAATTTACCCAATTGACCTTTTACAAAGACTACGATGTGAAATACCCTTCTTTAGGGCCGAACGACATCGTGTATCAATATGACGGCTCGTTGTATTTGTACAATATTCAAAGCGGTAAAACCCATAAGGTGCCTATCGAAATTCCCAGCGACCGGGTTTTTGTGCGCACCTTCTTGCTGGAAAATCCACAAAAATATGTGTACAGTTTTGCTCTTTCGCCCAAGGGCAAACGGGCCTTACTCAACGTTCGCGGAGATATCATTAACATGCCGGCCAAAGAGGGTGTTACCTACGACGTAACGGTTAATACTTCCGGCAGCCGCGAAAAAAATCCCGTCTGGTCCCCCGACGGAAAATGGATCGCTTTTTTCTCGGACAAAACCGGAGAAGAAGAGCTGTACATTGTCAATCCTCAGGGCGGCGCCTGGAAACAGATTACGCACACCAATTACGGTTACAAAACCAACCCCAAATGGTCACCGGATAGTAAACACATTATTTTCCATGATAAATTCATGCGCCTTAATTTAGTGGATATCCCCAGCGGCAAACTTACCATCGTAGATCAAGGCGAATATGACGATGCCTGGGAGGAATGGGGTATTCAAGACTACGAATGGTCACCCGATAGCAAATGGATTGCTTATTCCAAAATGGAACGCTCGTTGTACACTTCCGTTTTTTTGTACCATCTTCCCACGGGGAAACGGTACCGCGTGACCAGCTCCATGACGCACGACTGGAGTCCCACTTTCAGTAAAGACGGACGCTATCTCTACTTTTTGTCCAATCGGACTTACCATCCGATTATGGGTTTTGTGGATCAGAATCATGTTTTCCTGAATATGGCTCGTCCCTACATTCTCATTTTAAAAGCCGGCGATCCTTCTCCGTTCGCCCCCAAAAACGATTCCGATACGGAAGTAAAAAACGAACAAAAATCACGCAGCGACCATGTCATCATCACCACCGAAAACATGGAAGAACGTATCATTCCGGCACCGGTCAAAAACGGCAATCTATTCCGCCTGGAGGCGACCAACGACGGATTTGTCTATTTGCGGAAGACGGAAAACGAGTTTCTGAAATATCAATACGTGAATGACGAAAATGCCAAAACCAATCTTGATCTGCATCATTTCACCTTAAACAATCAAAAAGACCAGATCATTCTAAGCGGCATTAGTCAATATCACCTCTCGGCCGACGCTAAACGGATTATTTATCGCGCCGGTAATCGTTTCGGGGTGATTGACCTAAGTAAGGCGCACGTGGGTGACGGTGCATTGAATATGAAATCCATTACCATGCAAGTGGACAAATTGCAAGAATACAAACAAATGTTCGATGAAGCCTGGCGTATCGAACGTGATTGGTTCTACGACAAAAACATGCACGGACTCAACTGGAAAAAAGTCCACGATATGTACGCCAAATTCGTCCCCTATTGCGGTTCTCGGGGCGACCTAAATTATCTGATCGGCGAGATGATTGCCCAATTGAGTGCCGGGCACACCTATGTTTACGGCGGCGATTTCGAACGGGGCAAACATGTTAGCACCGGACTTTTGGGCGTGGATCTCGTGTTGAATCATGGCCTGCCGCAGATTAAGCACATTATTAAAGGGGATAATTCCGACAAACAAACCGCCTCACCTTTTACTCTGCCCGGTTGTCCCGTTAAAGAAGGGGATTACATTTTGGCCATTGACGGTCAACCGCTGAGCAAGAATGCAAATCTTTACCAGTATTTGCAAAACAAAGCCGGCAAAACGGTGGAAATCACCTTTAATTCCAAGCCGGAAATGCAGGGCGCGCAAACCTATCTGGTTAAAACTTTAGGCTCGGAATACGGGTTACGTTACTACGCCTGGGTGCAGAAAAAATTCGATTATGTCACACAAAAATCCCACGGGCAAATCGGCTATGTGCACCTGCCGGATATGATGGAATCCGGACTGATTCAATTCGCCAAATATTTTTACCCGCAATATTACAAAAAGGGCATGATCATCGACGTGCGTTACAACAGCGGCGGCTTTGTTAGCAAGATGATTCATGATCGGTTGGAACGTCGCATTAATACGATGATGCAACCGCGTGAAGGAAAACCCACACCCGTCCCTGAACGTACCTTCGGCGGTTATTACGCATTAATCATTAATCACGATACCGGCTCCGACGGCGAATTGTTTTCCGAAGCCTGGAAACTGCGCAAACTGGGCCCCGTGATCGGAACGCGCACCTGGGGCGGTGCCGTTGGTATCGAACCACACGAAAAATTGGTGGACGGCGGTTCCGTAACGCCGCCCCAATTCGGTGAATACACCACCGACGGGAAATGGGTCATCGAAGGACACGGCGTAGATCCCGATATTCGGGTCATCAATTGGCCCAAAGACGTCCTGAACGGTAAAGATGACCAACTGGATAGGACCATTGAAGTATTGATGAAAAAAATCAAAGCCCATCCCAAACCGCAATTTAAAAAGCCCGTTTATCCGGACAAAAGCAAGCCGGCATTAAGATAACGAAACGGATGATTTTTTAAGGCTCAGGCTTTGAAACTGGCGGGGTTACTTCCCGCCTTTTTTTATGCCCGTTTTATTGAATCAATGCATGATTTGCTTTATCTTATTGAAC
>CAZHIZ010000168.1:3621-7629 GCA_964532875.1 uncultured Caldithrix sp.
TGACCAATCACCATTGCGCCTATCGTGCCATTCAGGATGCCAGTACACCGCAACACAACTACCTGGCTCAGGGGTTTGTGGCCCAAAAACGCGAGCAAGAATTTCCAGCCAAAGGCTACACCGTCCGCATTACCCAATCGTCCCGAGATGTTTCCGAGCAAATATTGCGGGCGGTACGGGGCATCGAAGACCCCTTGCAGGCCGAAAAAGCCATTGAAGAGCAAATCAAAAAAATCGAAAAACAGGAAGAAAGCCGCCACCCGGGACTGCGGGCCGAGGTAGCGGAAATGTTCCCTGGTAAAACCTATTATTTATTTCTTTACGTGTATTTGAAAGACGTGCGTTTGGTGTACGCCCCGCCCAGCTCCGTAGGGAATTTTGGAGGGGATGTCGACAATTGGGAGTGGCCGCGGCACACGGGCGATTTTTCTTTGATGCGGGCTTACGTTGCTCCCGACGGTTCACCAGCGGAGTACAATCCGCACAACGTACCGTATCATCCCAAAATGTTTTTAAAAGTCGCCAAGCACGGGGCGGAAAAGGGCGATCGTGTGTTTATTCTGGGTTACCCCGGGCGGACGTACCGTCACCGAACCTCCTATTTCCTCAGTTTCGAAAATGATGTCCGCATGCCCTTTGTCATCGATTGGTACAATTATCAAATAGATCTGCTTAGAAAGTTGGGAGAAGAAAATAGTGCTCTCGCCTTAAAATTCAGTTCGCGTATTAAAGGTTTGGCCAATGTGGAAAAAAATTATCGCGGTAAATTGCAGGGCATTAAACGGTTACACCTGATCGAACAAAAGCGTCGCCAGGAAAGCCAGATTACCAATTACATTCAACAAGATGCATCACGTAGTAAAAAATACGGACACGTACTCGAGGGCATTGATTCCGTTTACCGCGCCTATCGCCAAACCGCACGCAGTGAATGGATTTTAAGCTATCTCACGCGCAGTATCGATTTGCTTTCCGTGGCGCGCAGCGTTTTAAAAGCTGCCGAAGAACGCCGCAAACCGGATTTGGAACGCGAAAGCGCCTTCATGAATCGCAATTTTGAACGGACGAAAATGTACGTCTCCATGCGTCTTAAAAATTTCGATGCCCAGGCCGACCGAATTCTCTTAAAAGCCCTATTAAAAAAAGCGAAGCAATTACCGGCCACACAAAAAATTGAGGCTTTAAATCGGCTGTTTCGGCTGGATAGTAATTGGGCACAAACCGAAGCGATCATTCAAAAGGCGTACACGGCGACACGATTGTCACAAGAGGATTTCGTAAAAAAATTGTGGAATTTATCTCCGGAAGCGCTGGCCCAAACAGACGATCCTCTCTTGCAATGGATGCGCACCTTGCAGCCGCTTTACGCCGCTTTAAAAGAAAAGCAGCAACGACGCAACGGGAAATTAAGGAGCCTGCGCGCGTTGTGGCTGGAAGTTAAAAAAAATTATTTAAAAACAGAATTCATCCCGGATGCCAACGGTACGTTTCGATTTAGTACCGGAACGATCGAGGGGTATTCTCCGGCGGACGCGATTTACAAAACGCCCATTACCTCGGTACGCGGCATTTTCGAAAAAACAACCGGGCAAGCGCCCTTTAATACGCCGGATGCCTTAATGACTCTGTTGCGCAAAGAACAATTCGGCAGGTTTGTCAGCCGCTCAATCGGCACCTTGCCCATCGATATTTTGTACAGTACCGATACAACCGGGGGCAATTCGGGCAGTCCCGTTTTAAATGTTAAAGGCGAGCTGGTCGGTTTAAATTTCGATCGCACTTTTGAAGCGACCATTAACGATTTTGCCTGGAATCAGGCTTACAGCCGTTCCATCGGCGTCGATATTCGTTATTTATTGTTTTTATTAAACGACTTTGCTCGGGCCCAAAACTTACTGCACGAAATGGGTTTGTAACAGGGAGATTTTTCAGGCAAACTGTGCGGACAGGGCTTGTTGAAACAAATTTTTTATTTTTTCTTTTAAAGGAATAGACGACAACGGCATTCGAAAATGAAAGGACGATCATGTTTCACTGGAATGTCAATCCGGAATTATTTCATTACGGATTTATTCACATTCGCTATTACAGCCTGCTTTGGATGTTAGCTTTTTTAGTGGGCATTTATCTTTTCAATTGGATTTACAAACGCGAACACAAACCGGTGGAAGACCTGGATTCGCTTTTAATTTACGTCCTATTGGGAACGATCATCGGCGCACGATTGGGGCACTGTATTTTTTACGATCCCGTTTATTATTTTAGCCAACCGGTTCGCATTCTGAAAATTTGGGAAGGCGGCCTGGCCAGCCACGGGGCAGCCATCGGTATTTTGCTGGCCCTTTATTTGTACGCCCGCAAACATCCCGATCAACCTTTTTTGTGGCTGGTCGATCGCATTACCATTGCCGTGGCCATTGGCGGCAGCTTTGTACGCATCGGTAATTTTTTCAATTCGGAAATCATCGGACGACCGGCGCATGTACCCTGGGCTGTTATTTTCGACCGGGTCGACCAGATTCCGCGCCATCCCACGCAACTGTACGAAGCATTGGCTTATTTTTTGATTTTTTTGTACTTGCTTTACAAATACAAAAAACAGGGGGCAAAAACGCCACGTGGACAATTGTTCGGCCTGTTTTTGATTCTGGTTTTCGGATTTCGCTTTTTCGTGGAGTTTTTCAAAGAATATCAGGAGCCGTTCGAAGCGCATTTGCCGTTGGACATGGGGCAAATATTGAGCATCCCTTTAATTTTGCTGGGTATTTACTACCTTGTGCGGCTGAAAAATCCTAAGGTAATAGCCAAACAAAAAGAAAGTACGGATAAAGGTAAAAAAGGCTAAAGGCCGGCATTGCTCCCTGCATGTGTGATTACCAAAAGCGTATGCTAAAAGTATGCCGTTAAAGAGGGAGGGAGCGTGTCATGTTGGATTTTTTTCGTTTAACCATCTTGTGTGAAAACCGTGTGGCCAACCGCAAACTGATAGCCGAGCAGGGACTGTCCATTTTTGTGGAGACGCCCAACGGCAACGTTCTTTTTGATACGGGCCAAAGCGATGCTTTTTTGCACAATGCCCGAAATTTAGGCATCGATTTAAATTCCATCCGCTTCGTAGTGCTCAGCCACGGCCATTACGATCACACCGGCGGTTTACCGGCTTTGCTGAAAGAGCGGGGGAATGTTGATGTTATTTGCCATCCGGCCCTGGTACACAAAAAATATCGCATTTATCCGGCAGGCCGGTTGGAAATCGGGGTCCCCTGGGAGAAGAATACTCTGGTCAAGGAGGGTGCACATTTTCATTTTTACACGCATCCGCATCAGATATTGTCGGATATGTGGATTTCTGGTGAAATTCCGCGCCTTACGCCTTACGAAGTAATCGATGAAGCGTATCAGCAAAAAGTGCTGGAAAGTTACATTCATGATGAAATTCATGACGAACAATTCCTGGCTTTGAATACCGTTAAAGGGGTGGTTGTCATCTTGGGCTGCGGGCATGCCGGGCCGATTAATTCCTTAAAGCATGCCATGCGCATTACTCAAAACAACCATGTTTACGCCGTGGTCGGAGGCATGCATTTAAGCAATGTAAATGAGGAACGCTTAAATTTGATTGTTGAAAATTTGGAGTTGATTAATCCGGATTTTATTGTGCCGCTGCATTGCACGGGCTTTAATGCCATTCATCGCATGTTCACTCTATTCAAAGATCGGGTCAAATTACTCAATGTGGGCGATGTTTTCGAAATGGAATGAATTTTCGGTATGGCCGCGAATGCACAAAGGATCTGTCTGAAGAGGTGAATGGTTGAATCGTTGAATGGTTAAATGGGCCCTGCGCTGTGGTTAGTTGCCCGGGAATGGCCATCAAGGCCGGTGACCCCCGCAAATCCTGAAATGAGGATAATATCGTGGCATCCCGCACTGCGAAATTCGCAGTGCGGGGCGGGGGTGGGTTTTTCACGCAAAATTCGCAGATCACTGGAGAGTTCAAAGCTAAAC
>CAZHIZ010000169.1:0-7622 GCA_964532875.1 uncultured Caldithrix sp.
AAAAATCCCTACGGGATTTATTTTGGGATTGAAAGCGATGCGTAGGATTACGCCGCCTGAAAAGCGGCACTATCCGGTTCTCGAGTGTTCCGACGAAGGAGGAACGTATCGAGAGAACCGTGGCCCCGTTGCCTCGATACGATCCCGCTAACAGCGGGACACTCGGCAAGCGAATGGCGGCTGACGCTGGAATTGGTCTTCATTGACGGGGATAAAATCGCAATATTTTTGTGGAGGCCCTTTCATCCACGAGCTAAAGCTCGTGGCAATTCAGCTCGTGGCAATTCTAATAGTAAAAATGTAATCCTTCGTTTTGTCCGGCCTGTCAGTCCAAGGAATCCCAACGATCGGAACAACGAGGAAGCCCCTTCTTGCTTGGAGGGGATTCCTCGCTTTGCTCGGAATGACACTCCAAGACGGAAAGGATTCTTTTCCGCAAAGGGGAATTGGAATGACAAACCGGACACAGAAAAATAGTTCCCCGTTCCCCCGCAGAAAACGGAACCATTTCCTTATTCAACCATCCGGCCTCATCCCAAACCCGATGCTGTAAGGGCTTACTTTGTTTCTCCCACTTCTTTTTTAAGCTTGGGGATATCCCAAGGCTTGATAATGCGTCCGGGGGTATTCAGCTCGTCCCGTACGCGCATCACGGCTAACCCGATGTATTTATCCTTGTATTTGCTTAGTAGCATTTTTACCCATTGCTGATATGGCGTATCGAAGGTGGTCATGCCACGCGTGGTGGATTCGCGAATGACCTTGTGCCCGTTATCTTCCATAACCATTAACATGTGTGCCGAAAAAATATTGTTAAATCTTCCGTCGATAATGGCACACACATCGCCCACTTTCAAATTTTTTTCCACCAAGGACAATTTATTCAGGGGAATGTAATCGATTGTTAAAGTGCGATCCGGCAAAACGTCGGTCGTATCGGTTAATCCTTTTTTAGCAAAAAAGGTACGATGCGAAATGGTGCGCGTTACTTGCTTCGTGAAGGCACCGCCAACCTGACGCGTCACATCATGCAGTAACCAGCGATTCTGTGGCAGCCAATCGGCCATGGTGTAATGATTCCGCGTACGCATGCCGATCAAGCCGTCTTTGTAGCGGATATTTTGCAAATTGTCGAAAAAATTATCCCAATAGTCCGATATGGAAAGCGCCAAAACATGTTCGCAAAACGACATGCAATTGGTTTGCTTAAAATTTACCAGAGGATAGGGCTCCATAATGGCGTAAGGGCCGTCGCCGACACACTTGAAATTGTACGGCATGCCCAAAAAGCGTTTGGAGTAATAATCCATTTTTTGCGTGATGGTCCAGGGCTTTTTGCTAATGACCTTTAATAAAGAATCGATTTGTTTGTTCGTCATTTCGTAAAACGGCCGTTGCGGGTTGGAAGCGGCTAAAAGCGGTTGAGCGATGCCCAAGTACAAAAAAGCTCCCAAAACGGCAATTAAAAACGAAGACCTCATGGTTTTCTCCTATCCCTTAATTCACATTGAGTCCATTAAAACGAAATTCCCGGCGCTCTTCTTCCCGGAGAATGAAACGGTGCCGCGCGGCAGCCTTCCGTTAAGTTTGTTAAGTAACATTACAAATTTACTAAAAAATGGGAAACAATGCATGCTTTCGGCAACAAAAAGGACAAAAAAAGATTTTCCGCCCGGATTGCCAACCAAAAACAGGATCTTCCCCCATTTTTATTTTCAGATTTAAGCGCAGATTGCTAAATTAGCGCATTCTGAAATCAAACAAAGGATGATACATGCTAAAAAAAATAAAACAAGACCTTAAGGCCATGTTCGAACGCTGGGCCGGAGAAACGGCCCAATCTATTGAACCGCTGCCGGCGCACGGCTCGGATCGCCAATATTTTCGCATCAAAAGCAAAGACAAATCTGCCATCGGGGCCTACAACCCGGACATGAAAGAGAATATCGCCTTCTTAACATTCAGCAAACATTTCAAATCGCTGCAACTAAACGTGCCGGAAATTTACGCTCAGGAACTGGACAAAAACATCTATTTGGAGCAGGACCTGGGTGACACGACTCTGTTTTCCTTTTTAAGCGAACGACGGGCAAAAGAGGGCTTCTCCCCGGCCGTGGTCGATATGTACCGCAAAGTGGTTTCCTATTTACCGCGTTTCCAGATCGAAGCAAATAAAGGGCTGGATTACACCGTGTGCTATCCGCGGAACAGCTTTGACCGCCAATCCATGCACTGGGATTTGAACTACTTTAAATATTACTTTCTGAAACTGGCCAAAATTCCCTTTAACGAACAAAGTCTGGAAGACGACTTTCAAGCGTTTATCGATTTCTTACTGTCAACCGATCGGGATTATTTTTTGTACCGCGATTTTCAATCGCGCAACATCATGATTGTAAATGACGAGCCCTATTTTATCGACTATCAGGGCGGCCGAAAAGGCGCTTTGCAATATGATCTTGCTTCATTATTATTCGATGCCAAAGCCGATATTCCCAATGAAATCCGTCAGGAATTATTAGACCACTATTTGAAATCCCTTAAAAAATACATTTCGGTCGACCGCCAAAAATTCATGCAATACTATTACGGATATGTGTTCATCCGCATCATGCAAGCCTTAGGTGCTTACGGATTTCGTGGTTTTTACGAACGAAAAGAACATTTCTTGCAGAGCGTCCCTTATGCCATTCAAAATTTGGAATGGCTGTTGCACAATGCCGACTTGCCGGTGGAATTACCTGCCCTTACGGCCGTTTGGGAAGCCTTGGTACGGTCCAGCTTTTTACGTCAATTGGGAGATGCGCACTTGCGTTTAACCGTACGCATTCAAAGTTTCTCCTACAAACGGGGCATTCCCGTGGATGAAAAGGGACACGGCGGCGGCTTTGTCTTCGATTGCCGCATGCTGCCCAATCCGGGACGTTACGAAGAGTACAAAAACTTAAACGGAAACGATGCAGCGGTCATTCGCTTTTTTCGCAATGATCCCGAAGTCGAACGGTTTTTGTACCACGTTAATGATCTTTTGGATATGATGATTACCAATTATCAAAAACGGAATTTTACGGATATCATGGTGGCTTTCGGTTGTACCGGCGGGCAGCATCGTTCCGTTTATTGCGCCAATCGTCTGGCCGAATATCTGCGTTCCAAATACGATATCGATATTCAAGTCCGTCATCGCGAATTGGAGATGAAAGAATGAGCAAAGAGGTGCGTAAGGCCATGATTTTGGCAGCCGGTCTGGGCCGCCGTTTACAACCGGCTACCTTAAATAAACCCAAGGCGCTCATCGAAATTAAGGGTGTGCCGCTACTGCAAATTGTTATCGAACGTCTCAAAGCCTTCGGCATTCGGGAAATTATCATCAATGTTCACCACCATGCCGGGCAAATCATGGACTTTGTACGGAAGCAAAACCGGTTCGGCCTGCACATCGCCTTTTCCGTGGAAGAACACCTGCTGGATACCGGCGGGGGATTAAAAAAGGCGCGGTGGTTTTTTGAAGATTGCGACCGTTTTTTGCTGCACAACGTGGACATTCTAACCGATATGGATTACGGCTTGCTTTTTCGGCGTCTGGAAAGCACCGCCGCTTTGGCCGCCCTGGCCGTACGCCGCCGCAAAACTGCACGCTATTTGCTGTTCGACGGGCAGATGCGTTTGGTCGGTTGGCAAAACAAAAAAACCGGTCAATTAAAAGTGGTGCGACGCATCTTCCCGGCCTTTCATCCTTTCGCTTTTTCGGGCATTCAGGCACTGCGCCCGGCCGTTTTCGATTACATGCCTAAAGAGGATGTTTTTTCCATGATCGATGTCTATTTGAATCTGGCTTACCGCTCGCTGCCGGTAACGGGTGTGATTACCGATGCCTACCGCTGGTTAGACGTGGGCAAACCGCAATCCCTGACACAAGCCGCAACGCTTTTTAGCGATTTTTGGCATTCGGATGCACATCATGAGTCGTCCTGAGAAATCACGGCCGGAGCCTCGTGCCGGTCAAAGCCCCAATTCACAAAAAGAAACTTCGAATATTTGGGCCGCCGTTTTAGCCGCCGGAAAATCGCAACGATTCGGGGCCCCTAAAGTTTTGCAATCTTTTTTAGGCATACCGTTCCTAACCCGCATTCGTGAAAATCTGCAAAGGGCTGGAATCGAAGAGATGCTTCTGATTTTGGGTTACCGCGCGCAACGGCTCATGCAGGAATTACCGGACAAAGGTTCGTTTAAAATCATTATTAATCCTCATTTCGAACTGGGCATGTTCAGCTCTGTTCAGGCTGCCGTTTCGGCCTTGCCCGAAAGCACGCCGGCACTTTTACTTTGCCTTATCGATCAACCGCACATCCGTCCGGAGACCTATCGGCTTCTATTACAAGCCGCACAGTCTTCCGATGCGGCTATCATCAGCCCTGTATTTCGGGGCAAAGGCGGCCATCCGATTGTACTGCCGCGCGCTCTTTTCCCCGATATTTTAAACGCTTCGTCCGAAGCAACCCTGCGCCAAGTTGTGCAGCAAAGCGCCCTTCCGCTACGCCGCATTGATGTGCACGACCCGGGCATTTTGCAGGATATCGACACGCGGCAACAATTGAAAGCCCTGGAGGATCAATACCGGAAACAAAATGATGACAAATAAAAGAGCGGGCATTTTCTTTTCCGAGGCTGCCATTTGCAAAATTTAACACACTGTTTTAAATTGCACACTTGTAATTTGGGATTAACAACAAGAACGAGGCATGTTTTGAAAAAACGGATTTTAGTCACCAGCGCTTTACCCTACGCAAACGGGCCCATTCATTTGGGGCATTTGGCCGGAGCTTATTTGCCGGCCGATATTTTTGTTCGCTATCACCGCTTAAAAGGAGATGACGTCATTTACATCTGCGGTTCGGATGAGCACGGCGTACCGATCATGTTGCGCGCGCGCTCCGAAGGCGTTTCGCCGCAGGTTGTGGTTGATCGTTACCATGAGTTAAATAAAAAAAGCTTCGAAGCCTTCGGCATGAGCTTCGATTACTACGGGAGGACGTCTTCCCCCGTGCACCATCAAACCAGCCAGGATTTTTTCCGCGTTCTGGCCGAAAAAGAAGTTTTTGTGCTTAAAACCGAGAAGCAATTGTACGATCCCGAGGCCAAAATGTTCTTGGCCGATCGTTTTATTGTGGGTACCTGCCCTTATTGCGGCTATGAAAACGCCTACGGTGATCAATGCGAAAAATGCGGCCGTTCGCTGAGCCCGGCCGATTTGCTTAATCCGCGCAGTGCCATTACCAATGCCAAGCCGATTTTAAAAGAAACCACCCACTGGTATTTGCCCTTAGCCAAATTTCAAAAAAAGCTGGAGGCATGGATCAATACCCGTCAAAATTGGAAGACCAATGTTTTGGGGCAGGTACGCAGTTGGTTTAACGAGGGATTGGCCGATCGGGCCGTAACCCGCGATTTACCCTGGGGCGTTCCCGTACCCAAAGACATTGCCGAGAAATACGGAGTAGATGCCGAAGGGAAGGTGCTTTACGTTTGGTTCGATGCGCCCATCGGTTACATTTCCGCAACCAAGGAATGGGCCGAACAAAAGGGTCAACCCCAATTGTGGAAAGAGTACTGGCAGAATGAAAACACCCGCTTGGTGCATTTTATCGGTAAGGACAATATCGTATTTCATTGTCTGATTTTTCCGGCCATGCTCATGGCGCATGGAGATTACGTTCTCCCGGAAGATGTACCGGCCAATGAGTTCTTAAATTTGGAAGGCAATAAACTTTCCACCAGCCGCAATTATGCCGTTTGGCTGGACGATTATCTGCAACGTTTCGATCCCGATCCCCTGCGTTTTGTGTTGGCCAGTATTTTGCCGGAAACAAAGGATTCCGATTTTTCCTGGAAAGATTTTCAGGCGCGGCACAACAACGAATTGGCCGATATTTACGGAAATTTCATTAATCGTACTTTAACGTTTGCTCATAAATATTTCGAGGGACGTGTTCCCGAATTAGGCCCCCTGTCCGATCTGGACAACGAATTGATGGCGCGTTTGCAAAAAGCGCCGCAGATTCTGGGCGATTTGATCGACAACTATCAAATGCGCGCTTACGTGCGGGAATTAATGGATTTGGCTCGGTTCGCCAATAAATATTTCAATGACAAAGAACCGTGGAAAACGCGAAAAGAAGATCCTGTAAGCTGTGCCACTACTATTAATCTTTGTTTGCAAACGGTGGCCACGCTTTCCGTGCTCAGCGAACCCGTTTTGCCCTTTACTTCAAGGGAAATCTGGGATATTCTGCGAATTCAGCAAACACCGGGTTGGGATGATTTTCCCGGGAAACCCTTGCCGGCGGGGCATACGTTAGGTCGGGCCAAAATCCTGTTCAAAAAAATTGAAGATGATGTTATTGAAGAAGAAATACAAAAGCTGCAAAAAGCTTTGCAAGGTCAAGAACAAAATACCGTGCAAGAAGAAAGAATTGATTACGAATTATTCCGGAAGATTAAATTGAAAGTCGCCGAAATTATCGAGGCGGAACCGATTCCCAAATCAAAAAAATTACTCAAACTGCAATTGCGTTTGGGTCGCGAGAAACGCCAGATTGTGGCCGGAATCGCCGAACATTACAAACCGGAAGAACTCATTGGTAAAAAAATCGTCATTGTCGCCAATTTGAAACCGGCAAAAGTGTTCGGGGTGCAATCCGACGGTATGTTGTTAGCCGCTTCCGCAGATGGAAAGATGACTCTGTTAACCGTTCTGGACGACTCCATCCCTTCAGGCAGCGACATTCGCTAAACAAGTAAAAACAAGAGGCATCACCATGGAACTTTACATCGATACGCACGCCCATCTGGATTACGATCTTTTCGATGAAGATCGGGAGATCGTCATTCAAAGGGCCATCAAAAACGGCGTGGCGGCCATCATTACCATCGGTGTGGATTTGGAATCGTCCCAAAAAGCGCTGGATCTGGCCGAAAAATACGCCACGGTTTTTGCGGCCGTCGGTATTCATCCCACCGAATGCGCCGATGTTCCCGATTCGGTATTCGATCGCATCGAAGAAATGGCCGGGCACGAAAAAGTGGTGGCCATCGGTGAAGTGGGCCTGGACTACTATCACATGCGTGCTCCCAAAGAGGTTCAAAAGAATGCCTTTGTTTACCAGGTACATCTGGCCCAGAAATTGGGCTTGCCTCTCATTATTCACAATCGCGATGCCCATGATGACATGTATGAACTGATTCAAAGCAAAAACATTTCCGAAGTCGGCGGTGTTATGCATTCCTTTTCCGGTGATCTGGACTTTCTGGAAAAAATTTTGCTTACCGATCTTTACATTTCGTTTACCGGAAACGTTACGTTTAAAAACTCCACTCTGCCTCCTTTGGTGGAGCATGTCCCTTTGGAACGATTATTGTTGGAAACCGACAGTCCTTTTTTGACCCCCGTCCCTTTGCGCGGCAAACGGAATGAACCGGCCTTTATTATTTACACGGCACAACGCATTGCCGAAATTAAACAGCTTCCTGTTGAAGAATTGGGTAAAATCACCACGGAAAACGCCAAACGGCTTTTTAAGAAATTGGATATTTAAAACGAAAGTCCCATTACGCATGTAAAG
>CAZHIZ010000170.1:0-7601 GCA_964532875.1 uncultured Caldithrix sp.
CCGGTGACTCCCGCAAATCTTGACAGTTCAATGTTGTAGTGGCTCCCCTCCCTGCAAATTTTGCAGGGAGGGGAGGGGGTGGGTTTTTCATACAAATGCACAAATGAAAACGAATGATTCTTTTAGGGGAAAAATCTGCGTCAACATGTCCGGTTATTGACGGATCTGCAGCGAAAAATGAATTTCACGTTGAGCCGCACCAGTTCCTGCTTTTGAGCTCAGCCTTTTCAGGAACCATTTTCCGTTTTAAAAGTTAGCCTTTTTTCAAAGGCAACTAAAGAAGGACGGCCCTTAAAATAATGATTTCATCAAAACCATGCGCCGTTTGCATGACGTGTTCAAAGCTTAACAGCCAAAGTAATCCGATTGTTCATCAGAAATAGGAAAGGTATCCTTACAAATGTCTCACTGTACCTATTCCCTTACTCGGTTTAATTTGGCACGCGCCTGGAACGGAATCGCTTAATTACTTGTTATTTACGGCCAGTCATTTTATATTAGGCAACTTATTATGAAAAGAATATGGATTTTATCGATCATCGCGATTTTGCTTGCTTTAAATGCCTGTGCTTTCAGGAGCGGTGTGGTCAAAAAAGCCCCCGTACGGCAGCATAAAATATCTTTTAAAGCACGCGACCACTTTTTGCAGGGATTGTACCATCAGCAGGAAGGGCAGTATGACGAAGCGCTGGTAGAATATTACCAGGCCCTTCATTTTGATTCTACCTCGGCTACGATTTATCGCACCATCGGGCAAAATTACATGCTATTAGGACATTACGAAATGGCCGAAAGCATGTTGAAAAAAGCATTACGTTTGGATCGTAACAATCCCCGTACCCTAAACCTGCTGGTGGAATGCGCCTTGCGCCAGGGAGATAACGAGAAGGCGGCTCGCTATTTGCAGGCCTATCTGAAGTTGCGCCCCTATGATCGCGAAGCGCGACAGATGCTCCTTTTGCTTTACCAGCAAAAAGGAGATCTTAATGCTTTGCGCGCACAATATAAAACCATGCTCCGCCTGTACGGAGCGCAAAAAGATGTGCTCATGAAACTGGTACAAATCGATATTAAAGACAATAAATTCGATGCGGCTGCCCGCACGGCGCGTGCTTTGCTTAAGCTCGACAGCACGGATAGCCGCAGTTATTTTCTTTTGGGTTTGATCAAAGAACAAAAAATGCAAACAGACAGCGCACAATATTATTATGCCCGCGCCTTGAAATTCAAACCGGCATTCTCCCAGGCCCTGGAACGGTTAGCCTTCTTGTTCCAAACACAAAAAAAATGGTCCGCTCTTGTCCCGTACTTAAAACGTGCCATTCAGGCCGATTCCACCTACGAACAGGGGCGCTTGATGTTAGGGGAAACCTATTTCTATCTCAACCGGTTCGACAGCGCCAAAGCCGCTTTAAAGCCTTTGTTGCAAAGGCCCGATGTCACAAGCGCAGTGTATGAACTGTTGGGACGCATCGAGCTGAATCTTAAACATTACGATAAAGCCAAATCGTATTTTAAAAAGCTACTGGCCCGGGATGCCAAAAATAAAATGGGCTGGTTGCTGCTGGCCTTCACCTATTCGGATATGGATAGTACCCTGCAGGCGGCGGATATTTTCAAAGATCTCTCACAAAAATATCCGGACGATGCCCTTGTTTGGGCTTTTTACGGAAGCACCTTGCAGACGCTTGAAAAGTACGATGAAGCCATTGCTGCTTTTAATAAGGCTTTAACATTGCAACCGGACAACGAGAACGCTTTGGCCGGTTTGGCTGTGATTTACGAAAACCGCAAGCAATATACCAAATGCGATAGTATTTACGAAATCGGCATCAAACGTTTGCCTGAAAGCGCCATGCTTTTGAACAACTACAGCTACAGTTTGGCTGAACGGGGCAAGGATTTGAATAAAGCCCTGAAATTGGCGCAAAAAGCCAACCAGTTGGAACCCAATAATGCCGCTTACCTGGATACGTACGGTTGGGTGCTTTACAAATTGGGTAAATATCGGCAAGCCGCCGATTACATTCAGAAATCCATTGAATTGCGTGCGAATTCGGCGGTGGTTATCGAACATTTAGGCGATGTGTACAAAGCCATGGGCCAAAAGGAAAAGGCCCTGGAGTACTATCGCAAGGCGTTTGATTTGAAGCCGGATGATAAGAACCTTAAAAAGAAAATCGAAGAGTTAACGAATGAATAAATTTTTGTTATTTGTAGTGGCCGGTTTGTTTCTGTTGCAAGGCTGTAAAACCCAGAGGCTTGTCGTAAAAAACGAATATCCCAACCCCACCTATCGCCAATTATTGGAATGGCACGAACGATGGCAAAAGAGCATCGTTTCGTTTTCAGCAGAAGGTTTGATCACCGTGGAAACGCCGCAGTTCTCCGGTAAATTCGAAGCCGATATTTATGCCAAGGGCAAGGATTCTCTTTTGGTCGCCGTGTCCGGCTTTATGGGCGCCAATGTGGCCAAAGTATTTGTGGGCAAGGAACGTTTTATTTTTTACAATCAATACGACAACCAATTTATTACCGGACGTAAAGAGGATTTTTCGGGAACGCAATTTCTGCAATTCCCCGTGTCTGTTTCCATGTTACGTGATCTCGTTTTAGCGCAGGATCATTTTACGATTCTTAAAAAAGAAAAATTCGAACGCCGGCCGGGCGGATACTATCTTCAGGCTCAAAACGGACATTACGACTATCAAATTTGGTTCGATAAAAAAACCATGCTCATCTCGAAGATCAATTATGTTAAAGACGGTGAGACTGTTTTCCGCAAGGAATACAAAAAATTTGCGGTTTACGACGGATTTTATTTTCCGCGCGTCATCAATTTTGTGCGGCCGTCAGAGAAACAGGGCATGAGTATTATCTTTAAGAAAATAGCCATTAATCGGGAAATCCCCTCATCCGTTTTCAAGGTTAAAGTAGGCGATAATGCCCGTCAGGTTCTTCTACCGGGAGAGCGCTAATTTGAACCCGTCGGACAATGAGCCGAAGAGAAAACGGGGTGTACCGTTAACCATTGGCAATTTTAAAAACGACAAAATAGAACACGACGCTTTTGCGGCGTGAAAAAAATTTAAATAATCGTTGGAATAGCAGGTAACGGAACGAATTATGGATTTAACCATTGTCATCCCTTTTTTGAACGAACAGGATTCGCTGGAAGAACTGGTAGATCGCATTTACCAGAACGTGCTTCCTTTAAAAAAGTCCTTTGAAATTTTATTCGTGGACGACGGCAGCACGGACGATTCTTTCAACCGTCTGATGAATAAAAAGAAAGATCATCCGGAAATTAAGATCATTCGTCTGCGTAAAAATTTTGGCAAGAGTATTGCTCTTTCCGAAGGATTTAAGCGTGCTCAGGGAGAAATCGTTATTACCATGGACGCCGACTTACAGGACGACCCGGCTGAGATACCCCATTTGATTGACAAATTAAATGAAGGGTACGATTTGGTTTCTGGGTGGAAGAAAAAACGACACGATCCGCTTAGCAAAACCATTCCCTCCAAGCTGTTCAATTTTACAACCCGTTTTTTGACCGGCATTAAAATTCACGATTTCAATTGCGGCTTAAAGGCCTATCGCAACGAAGTGATCAAAGCCATTCCCGTTTACGGCGAATTGCATCGCTATTTGCCCGTGCTGGCCCACTGGCAGGGTTTTAACGTGGGTGAAATTGCCGTTCAGCACCATGCCCGAAAGTTCGGTAAAACCAAATTCGGAGCCAAACGCTTTTTTAGCGGTTTTTTTGATCTGCTTTCCGTTTTGTTCATAACGCGTTACCGGCAAAAACCCATGCATTTATTCGGTATGTTCGGTTTAATCAATATTTTTCTGGGTTTTGCCATTTTGCTCTATTTGACCATTCTCTGGTTTCAAGGAATCGGCATCGGACATCGGCCTTTGCTGTTTTTGGGCATATTGCTCATGATTGTGGGTGTTCAGTCTTTTTCCCTGGGATTGATCGGCGATATGTTGATCAGCACACGGGATACGTCGCCTAAATTTGCGGTTAAAGAGGTCATTGAATAGATGACGCAGACAGATGGAAGGTTTTAGCGCTGCGTAGGATGTAAAGTTTTTGCAATGCTTAGAATGAAATAAATGATTACGGGCTAAAACACGTTTTACATGTATGGCTAAAAAATATCAAACATACTCAATCATTATTCCTTCGTTCAATCGCTCCGAGGAAATTCGGGATTTGTTACATTCGTTAGACGACTTGAATTTTTCTCGCGATCGCTTTGAAGTGATTGTTGCGGATGACGGCTCAACGGACGATACCAAAGACGTTGTAAGCCAGGCACAGAAAAGTGTTAGTTACCATTTGCATTATGTTTCGCAAAAAAATCAGGGGCCGGGTGCAGCCCGTAATCTGGGCATGCAAAATGCCCGGGGCGATTTTTTTATTTTCGTGGATTCGGATGTAACCGTTCCGCCCGACTGGTTGCGCGAGATCGACCGGGCTTTACACGAACAACAAGCCGATGCCTTCGGCGGGCCGGATACGTTTCGTCGGGATTTTCCCGCGTTGTTAAAGGCCATTAATTATTCCATGACCTCATTCATTACCACCGGCGGATTGCGCGGTAAAAAGGGCAAAAAAATTGCCAAGTATTATCCGCGTTCTTTCAATATGGGGCTGAGCCGTTTGGTTTGGCAGAAGATTGGCGGATTTTCATCGTTGCGCCACGGTCAGGATATTGAATACAGCCATCGTATTTTGAAATCGGAGGCTAAGGTGATTTTTATTGCCGATGCTCCCGTTTTTCACAAACGGCGTACCAACCTGCGTCGCTTTTTTCGGCAGGTATTTAACTGGGGAGTGGCCCGTATTAATCTCTACAAAATAGACGATCAAATGCTCGAACTGGTGCATGCCCTGCCTGCTTTGGCTACGCTCTTCGTATTATTGGTCCTTTTGCTGGCCATAGTGTGGCCGGCGACACGCCCTCTTTTTTGGTTGACCGTGGGCTTCGGCATTTTGCTGATCGTTTTTTCCATGATCGATTCCGTTCTCAAATACAAAGAAATCAAACCGGCGCTTTATTTGCCCGTTGTTATTCCGGCACAAATTTTTGGTTACGGTCTGGGTTTTATTTATAATTACATCCGCCGGGTTATTTTTAAAAAAGGCGCTAAAATCGGTTTTTACAAAAATTATTACAAATAAAGGGGTACATCATGGCCCGTAAAAAGCAGAAAAAAACGTCGCAAAAAGCAGCTCTTGCCAAAAAGACGACAAAGGAACCGTCATTCGGATTGTCCGTTCGTCTGCAGGACTATTTGTCCGTAGCCCTCATGTTTATTCTTTTGCTTATTTTGTTAAAACCTCTGGCCATCGACCACCTTTCCCCGCAGGGTGTGGATGTGGTCGGCTCGTTGGCTAAAACCCATGCCGTCAATCAATACCACAAGCAAACCGGCGAATTAGCTCTGTGGAATCCGAATATCTTTGCCGGGATGCCCATTTATTATCGTCTCAGTCCGCGGGCATTTTCATTGGACAATTTCTTGGCCTATCTGTCACACCTTTTTCATCCCGTATTTATTTACTATTTTTTCGGAGCCTTAGGAGCCTTTTTACTTTTTCGATTTTTAGGCATGTCTCCTCTCATCAGTTTAATCGGGGCTTTGTCCTTTGTGTTAATGCCCCATTACAAATCGCTTTACACCGAAGGCCACATGGCCAAGTTAAAAGCTTTGATGTATGTGCCCTGGGTTTTTTTAACGTTTCAATATTTTATGAACAAACGCACTATTTTGGCCACCGGTTTGTTTGCCTTGGCTCTTGGATTGCAAATACGAACGCAGCATTATCAAATTGTTTTTTACACGGCGTTATTGGTCTTTGCCATCGGTATTTACCCTTTGTTAAAAGAATTGATCGAAAAACAATACAGCCGATTTTTTAAAGCCACCGGTTTGCTTTTGTTGGCCCTGATTTTAGGGGTGATGATGGCTGCCCAACCCCTGTTTCTGGCCAAAGAATATCTACCGTATTCCAAACGCGGCAAAACAACCATCGATGTGCATGCCAAAACCGAAGCCAAGGGCAGCGGCGTTTCTCTGGATTATGCGACCCAATGGTCAACCGCTCCGTCGGAATTGTTAGTCTGGTTCCTGCCGCGTTTTTACGGCGGCATGTCTGCCGAACATTATGACGGCAGCAAATTCCCCAATTTGAAGGGACAAATGATCTCCACTTACTGGGGGCAAATGCCTTTTACGCAAAGTTACGAATACATGGGCGTGATATTTTTAATGCTGGCCATCATCGGATTGTTGGCTTACTATCGCAGGAGTGTATTGATCAAAAGCCTGTTTTGGTTTGCCGTTTTTCTCATTTTTCTCTCTTTCGGCCGCCATTTCAAAGCTTTTTACAGTTTGTTCTATTATTATTTCCCCTATTTCAATAAGTTTCGGGCGCCCATGATGAGTGTAACGGTTACCTATTTTGTGGTGGTTACTTTTGCCGTTTACGGCTTAAAATATTTAAGCGAATTGGCACGCGATAAGATCGATTTGAAAAAGCAACGTTTTATTTGGTACACCATCGGCGGATTTCTGGCTTTGGGTCTTTTCTTTTGGGTGTACAGTTTGGGAGCTTCGTTTGTCAAGGCCAGCGGCGAAGCGTATCAGGGGCAAACACTGGAAATCGTACGTCAAATTCGTAAAGAGTATTTTCAGCGGGATTTGATCCGTTATTTCTTGTTGGTCATTTTAGCCGCTGCGGCCATTTGGGCCTATTTAAAACAAAAACTTTCCGCTGTTGCTTTGATTCTCATCATCGGTGCTTTGAATATTTTCGATTTATTACAGGTGCAAAGTCGGGTTAAGCCGCAATTTACCGATATTAAACGAATCGAGCGGCAATATTTTCGTAAAACCGCCGTTGATCGATTTTTGCTGAATGATAAAGATGTTTACCGAATTTTCCCGCTTGGAAAGTTGTTCGGGGATAATCGCTGGGCCTATTATCACCAAAGCATCGGCGGTTACACTCCGATCAAAATGTACACCATCGAAGAATTGGTGGAAAAAAATATTTACAACGGCTGGGATCCGGCTTTACCGATAAACTGGAATGTGCTTAAAATTTTGAATGTCAAATACATTGTCTCGCCGCAACGTTTGCAGCATCCGTTTCTAAAATTGGTACAGGAAGATGCCCCCAATAAACTGTATGTTTATTATTTTACCGGGTACATGCCGCGGGCCTTCTTCGTGGGATCATATAAGGTCATTAAAGACGATCGCCAGCGCTTGTTAACCATCAATAGCAAAGATTTTGATCCGGCTAAGACAGCTTTGCTCGAAGAAGAATTACCGGCACCGATTTATCAACCGGATTCCAGTTACGCCAAAATCATAAAATTTACACCCAACGAATTGAAGTTGGATGTGTACACCGATAAGCAGAGTTTGTTGGTTATTTCGCAAATCTACTACCCACCCGGCTGGAAAATTTTTGTGGACGGGAAAAAGGTGGATAAGGTTTTCAAAACCGATCACGCCATTCAGTCGCTTATTATTCCGCCCGGGCGGCATAAGGTGGACATGCGCTTCATACCGGATTC
>CAZHIZ010000171.1:0-7477 GCA_964532875.1 uncultured Caldithrix sp.
GAGAACCGAGTGGTGCCGCTTTTATCAATGCATCGAAGATTCGGCTACTGACGAACCATTCACCCTTTACTCTTAACGAAAAAAGGAACGAAGATCCAGCTACTGACGAATTGCAAATCCGGCAACAGGGACACGGTTCTCTCGATACGTCCCGCCTGCGGCGGGACACTCGAGAACCGGATGTGCCCTTGCTTTTGTTTACCATCTATTCGTAGCGCAAGGCTTCCACCGGATTTACCCTGGCTGCCTTGCGGGCCGGAAAATACCCGGCCAACAAACCGATTAGCGTCAGCAAAACGATGCCGATTAACAACACATCGGCTGAAAAAATGGGCCGAGCCAAAAACTGCATGGTTTGCGACTTGGCCGGAATTAGCCAGGCCAACTTTACCACAGCAGCCGAAATTAATAGCCCGAAAACGCCACCCGTAAAAGCGATAATCAAAGACTCGAACACGAATTGAAAAATAATATCACGGCGGCTGGCCCCAATCGCCCGTTTTATGCCGATTTCCCGCGTGCGTTCCTTGACCACGACAAAC
Source organism: uncultured Caldithrix sp. (assembly GCA_964532875.1). Taxonomy (GTDB): domain Bacteria; phylum Calditrichota; class Calditrichia; order Calditrichales; family Calditrichaceae; genus Caldithrix. Next base: position 543 of record CAZHIZ010000171.1, read on the forward strand.
ATGATATTGGCAACACCTACACCGGCAATGACAAGGGTCATGGCACCGGTTAACGCTAAAAATATATTAAATCCACCAAATATTTTTTTCATTGTCTTTTCCATATCGGCCATATCCCATATCGACACGGCTTGTTCATCCTGCGGGTCAAACTGATATTTTCGGGCCAATACATGGCGAATTTTTCGGGCCACAAGTCTGCTTTGATCGGGACGAATCGGTTGCACCAGAATTTCGCGAACATAAACATTTCCGTAAATACTTTGAAAGGTCGTGAAAGGGATAATTGCCCGACGCGAATCCGGCCCGTTATTCATGGACGTTTGCAATTTAGGCGGCATAATTCCGATTACCGTAAAAGGAATGCCGTCAATGGCCACCGTCCGTCCGATAGGATTGTCCTTTACAAATAACTCGCGGGCAATCTCTTCCCCTAAAAAAACAACTCGCCGCCGCTTTTTCAAATCTTCCTCGTTCAAGAAACGGCTGCCCTCCGCCGGGAACATCCGTCGCATAAATTCAAACGCCGGATATACTCCTTCCATGAATGTACTGGCAATTTTTTTACCGACTTTCAGACGGACTCTTTGGCCGAGTGTCGGTACGGCCGCAGCCACTTGGGGAATATTTTCCATGATGACCCGGCTATCTTCATTGGTCAGACGAATTTCCCGTCCGCTGGGCATGCCGTTGTATTTTATCGAGGTTTGACCGCTGTAAACAAATATTACCCGATTGCCGAAATTCAGCATGCCCAGATGAACCCGATAGGCCAATCCTTTGCCAAAAGCGATTAATAATGTGACGGCGATAATGCCCCAGGCAATGGCCATGGTCGTTAAAAAAGCGCGCGTTTTCTGCGTCTTAATATCCTGAAAAAATTCCTTCAACAAAATAAAAACGTACATTTTGCATCTCTAAGAAATTAAAAACGTAAACTATCGACAATATTTAATTTTGCAGCGCGTCTGGCCGGGAAAAAGCCGGCCAGAAATCCGATTGCAAACAAAAGGAAGGCGGCAATACCCGCTACCCAAACGTTAATATAGGGCGTACCCGCCTGTTCTTTAAAACTTTGCAACGGCAATGCGGCAAACACGCGGATAATTCCCGCAGCCATCACAAAACCGATAAGGGCGCCAATACCGATAATTAGGAATGCCTCCAGCAGAAATTGCATCATAATATGTGCCTGCCTGGCTCCCACGGTGCGACGAATGCCGATTTCTCTTGTGCGCTCCTGAACAACGACATACAGGATATTGGCCAAACCGATGCCACCGACCAGCAAAGTAATGGTTCCGATAATCCCCAGAAAAACAGTAAAGCCCAGGGAAAATGCAGAAACAAATTGATCGATTTCCGTCGTATCCCAAATGGAAAGGGCTTCTTTATCTTTGGGATCAAATTTGAATTTTCGTCCTAAGGCCCGATACAATTGTGCTTTTACCTGCTCGGTACGGTTAGCATCCTGAAGCTGGTACACAAAATCGCTAATGTAGGTTTCTCCGAAAATTGCCTGAAAGGTCGTCATGGGAATGAAAGCGCGGTCGGCATCTCTTTGATTGTAGGTAGAATTTTGAATTTTTTCTTTTAAAACGCCAATTACTAAAAAAGGAATGTCATTAATATACACATATCGGCCCACAGCCGGCTTGCTTTTGCCAAACAGGAAATCCCGCAAATTATTACCCAAAAAAACAACGCGTCTTTTCTGGCGCACATCCAAATCGTTCAGCCAACGGCCGCCAGGTTGCCACCAAATGTTACGCATGGGGCCGTATTCGGGAAGAACTCCTGTAATATTGGGCCGATTGATGCGGTCTTTTCGGCGAATCGTACCCTGCCACCAACTGAATTCGGGGCTGATACGTCGAATTCCCCCTACTTCCCTGCGCACATAGGCCACATCCTCGGCTGTTAAAGGAATCCAGCGCCCGATGCCAAAGCCCTGATAAGGAAGTGATGTACGTCCCGGCCAGACAATGCAGATACTTTCACCCAGGCCGTGCATGCTTTTTTGCAATTGGCGCTTGGCGCCGGCACCAAAAGCCAACAGCAAAACCACCGTAAACGTGCCCCAAATAATGCCGAATAGCGTCATTGCCGTACGGGATTTGTATTGCCGCAAATAATAAAAAATTTCGCGTAAACTTTCGATGATTGTTTGCATGGCGTATTCATTTTCGGATTTAAATATTATTCAACGGAATGGATTGGCTTTTCCAAGACGACATCACCTACTTGCAAACCGGACACAACTTCAATAAAAATAGCGTTACTCAGGCCGGTTTTAATATATTTCTCTTTGGCACCGTTTTCCCCAACAGGAACTTGCACGAAGGCTGAATCGTGCCGGAATGTTACTACACGCTCCGGCAGGGCGGGGACACTGTCCCTTTGGGCAATAATAATATCGGCGTTAGCCGAATATCCGGCGCGCAAAACGGCTCCGTCTTTGTCATCAATGCGAATCTCCACGGGAAAAACCGTGGCATTGTTCTTCTTTTTGGCTTTTAAGGAAATATGAGTTACATGTCCTTTAATATGTTTACCCGGTAACGCCCCAATCTGAATTTGGCAAGGCAATCCTTCTCGGATCTTCCCCACATCAATTTCATCCACCGTGCCTTTGAAAATCAAATGATTCATATTGGCCATGCGCAATAATGAAGTGCCCGGCTGGTATGATGTTAAAGGAACGACCGGGTCCCCCACATTTACGTTTTTCTCCAGAATGTAACCACTCATCGGGGCCTTAACGATAGTTTCGATTTCCTTTCCGGCGATGCTGGTTTTTCCTTTTTCCAACAATTGCAGGTGTTCACTGCGCATTTGGTATTTCAATTGCGCTTCATCGTATTGACGCTGCACCTTTTCAAAATCCTGCTGTGAAATCAGACCTTTTTGTCTTAACGCTTGGGAACGCTTCAATTCCCTAAACAAATTATTCTTCTCGATTCGAGCCATCTCCACATCACGTTTGGCCTGCGCCAGCTCAATCGGGGTGGGATCCGGACGCACTTCCAACAAAGGCTGCCCAGCACGAACAAAATCCCCGATTTCCACATAGAGCTTCCCCACCACTCCGGAAATTTTGGATTTTACTTCGATCTCATTAAGGGGTTGGATGGCACCGACGGCTAACGCCTTGTCCACAATCGTCTTACGGGTTACACGAACTGTTTTACGCTTTTGGACCGGATGGCGACCGGTAAAGCCCGCAAATTTTAAAGCCGCCGCCGCCAGTAGAATAAACATCAAGAGATAAAATATTTTTTTCGTTCTTCTTTTCATTTTGAATTCTCCTGCTTTTTGGTAAGCAGCCATTTTTACGATTTGTTTGTTTATGTACGTGGTCTTAAAATGAAAGGTTGCAAGAAAAAATGAAAGACGATGTAATATTTGGGTAAAAAGGTAGGTTGGAATCACTACGATTCGGGCTCAGGCAGGCCGCAAGGCCGCGCCCAATTTTTCCCCAGAAAGGAATGGACGAAAATCGATTTTTAACCGAACAAGCGATTATTCCTGTGCCACACGCACCTTGCTACGCACCACAAAAGCCGACTTGTAACCTAAGCTTTTGGCCAGGTCACGCGCATTCTCGGCCTCATTCCGATCGGTAAAATCGCCCACACGTACTTTGTAAAACGGCGCTTCGAAAATCAGATAGACATGCAACCCTTTGGGGGTAAAAACGGCACGGGCATCCGTCTCGGTCATGGTGGCAGCTTGAATATCTCGGCCGGCAAAAATTTGTACGCGGTAACCGTCCGCTTCTTTGTAGGTCATCAGCGAATCGGGCACGGCATTGGTCGTTTGATCGGGCGCCGATTTGCCAATGGCAGAACTTTGAGGCGCAACGGGTACATTGTGTTTACGAATGGTAATATCGTCGTCTTCCAAAGTAAGCGGATCAAACGATTCGTCGTATTTTCCGGCCGCTACGGAGCTTACGGAAGTTTTGGCGGCTTTTTCGGCCGGTACTTGCGTTTTCTTAATTGCGGCACAGCTTGCCAGAAGCAGAATCGATAAAAAAAAGAGTGAAAATTTCATAAACTAAACCTTTTCCAATGAATTTGCCAATAGCCAGCCGGTTTTACCATCATCCAATTTGATTTCCAACCAGCCCTGATTTTTGCGTAAAATTTGTACTTTGGTTCCTTCGTGCACAATAAATATTTCGGTAGCTTGTTTGCGCGGCTCGGAATAGACCGTAACCGAAGGTTTTAGAATAACACCGTACGCTTGTTTGTCCACGCGATTAATTTTAGCAAAAAGAGTAATGCTAAACAAAATAAATAAAATCAATGTAAGAAAAATGAGTCCTTTCCCGCGCTCTTTGTGCTTCTGCTTTTTCATAAAAAGGTAAAAGGCCCAGGTAAGCAAAAAAAGCCAAAAAAAGACAACCACCAGATAGGTCAAAAGGGTCAGCGAAAATAATCCCAAAAATGTTTGCCACCAAACCGTTAAAAAGAATTTGGGTGGTTTGGGAATTTTGTCCACCAAACGACGCTGTAATAATTTCAAATTTTCGTTAAGAGCCTCGTCGTCCGGCATAAAACGTTTGGCCCGTTCGTAAAAGAGTCGGGCCTGTCCCAAACGGCCCATCTTAAAATAGGCATTACCCAAATTGTAATACAGGGCGCCGCTCTCGTAACCTTCGTCCAAAATTTTCCGATAGGTTTGCACGGCTTTTTGGTAATCGCCCTTTTGGAAATATTGATTTCCTTGCCGAAAAAGCTGTTGAACATCGCTTCCGGCCGTCAGGCTTGCGGCCAAAATCAGGATTCCAAGAATAAAGAAGAACGTGTATTTTCTCATATCCACTTCTCTAATTTGGTTAATACCGCTTTGGCTCGATCGTAAAAGATTTGCAAATCCTCATCGCTGGCCTGCAAATTGGCAAACTGGCGAAAATTTGTTTCTTCCAAAACGGAAATGTATTCATCGACTACTTGCTCATCAATTTGGCGGTTTAGCAAATGCTTACGCACATTGGGCGTGCTGAAATCCGTTAATTCCAAATTGAGCTTGTCGCGAACGAACCCTTCCAGAGCGCTGCGCACGGCTTTAAAGAATGCCTCCTGATTCCCTGTTTTAAGGGCCTCGTGTGCCTTGGACAATTGTTTGGCGGCCAATTTCCCCGCTTTGCGACTACGCACCAACCGCACATCGCTACTCAATTTTGCCTGGTAATCGTTGAAAAGAACGAACAGAATAAAAAGCACCAGTCCCAGGCCCATTAAGCCCCAAAAAGTGAACGTTCGATACGGACGGTAGCCTCTGGGACGGAAACGGGTAAATTCTTTGATGTAGCGAATATCCTGACCGATCATTTGCACATATTGTTGGTCAAAATTGCCCCCTGCGGAGGGAACGGTAGAAACAGCCGGCGGGGCGCCGGTAATGTGCAAAGCAATGGGTTTACTTTTCAACGTAACGTATTTACGGGTTGCGGGATTAAAAAAGGTGAACGACAATGCCGGGATGGTGTAATCCCCGGGAACGCGTGGAATTAAAATGTACTCGGCTTTTTTAGTGCCGCGAATGGTTTCACCCAGATTGTCGACCCGCGTATTGATTTTGGGATCGTACTTTTCAATGCCGGGCGGTACGGGAACCGGCGGCAAATTGACCATCTTAATATTGCCTTCGCCGCTTATTTTAACGTGCAGAGCAATAGCTTCGTTGGTTTTGGCCTGATTTTTATCCACGGACACGGAAAGAGTGTACTTTCCAACGGCCCCGCTGAAATCGGGCGGTTGCCCCTCTTTGGGTAAATCCAATACCTGAATTTTAATCGGCTTACTGCTGATGGTCTTTTGCACCACATTGCCAAAAGGATCATCAAAGAAGCTATCGAAAATACTGGTCGAGCGTCGCCGTACCTGAGCTTCCACCACGACAGAGATGGGTTGCAAAGTAAGTTCACCGCTTTGTGTGGGGAATAAGGCCACCTTACGGATGGTAGCCACATTGTAATTCAGGCCGTTAACGATCTCATTCTCGATATTCGGTTGAGACCTCATTTGAAAATCTTCCACCCAAAACCCTGGGAAAGAGGGCAGTTTTTGAAAATCGTAGCCACGCACATTGACACGAAAATACAGGCGGTATTTAACAATAATTTCTTCGCCCACGTAGGCTTTACGCTTGGAGACAACGGTTTTCAAATAGATGCTCTGGCCCAACAGGTCTTTACTGGTGGTACGACGCGGTGTTTTTCGTTTAGGAGCTACCTGCGGCCGGCTGCTTTGGGGACGAACCGTAATGGTAATGGCATTGCTCTTGTATTCTTTGCCTTTGTATTGAACGCGGGCCGGCGGAATGACAAGTTTGCCCGCTTTTTTAGGTTGCAAATAGTAGCTAAAAACCTTCGAAGCGGACATGCGACCGTTGATCCATTGGATATTGGTGGACGTATTAGGTCCGGATAAAACGTAAAATTGATCAAAGCTTGGTGCAATGGGGTCCGGTAAGGAAGTGGATTTTCCGGACACTTCGATGGAATAGGAAAAATTTTCATTAAGGCCAACTACATTCTTATTAACGTAGGCCCGAATATTCACATCCGCGGCCTGCGCAAATGCGGTTGAAAATAAAATTAAAAAGGCAATCGTCAGGAGTTTTTTCAATTTTCTCATCATCATTTTTTTATTACACAAATTTCCTAATTTGTTCCCTTCATTTTCAATGTATCACACCGTCGGAGAAAGGCGAACATTTTTTTATTTGCCGTCCGGCATTTTTCTGTCCATTCTCCGCCCCTTTCCCTGATGCACCGGGGAAGGGGCATTCCGCTCACAAAATTTTTGTTTGTAATAAACTTCATTTTGTGATTGTTGTAAAATTCTCAGCATTACCAAACCTGCACGGCTCTAAAGTCCCTTCCCTATTGGAGATTAGGAAAGAGATTTAGGGATGGGTAAGCC
>CAZHIZ010000172.1:0-5259 GCA_964532875.1 uncultured Caldithrix sp.
TTAATGTAACTTGCGCAAGGCCTCATCCAGTAATTCTTCAATACCCGAAAATTTTTCTTCGTAGTCTTTTCGCCCGCGACGAATGACTTCGTAGGCTTCTTCTTTATTGTAAATGCCGGTAATTTCCGTGCGATGTTTTTGGCTACCGGGGATATCTTTGTAGGTTAAGAAATAATGTTTTAATCGTTCGATCAATTCCTCGGGCACATCGGTAATATCTTCCCATTTACGAAAAAGTGCATCGTTCTTTAAATAAGCTACGATTTTGTCATCCGCCTCGTTATTATCGATCATGCGCAAGCCACCGATAACCACGGCAGGCACTAAAATATTGCTTTTGGAAATGGGACGCTCGGTAAGTACACAAATATCCACCGGATCACCATCGCCAATGATATCCGTGCGACCGGTTTTTTTGTTGCAATATTCGGCACTGCGCCGGTCGGAATAGGTTTGCGGAATAAAGCCGTACAACATGGGGGGCATGGAAGAAAATCGCTGCGGGCGATCGATTTTTAACAGTCCCGTCTTTTTGTCCAATTCATATTTAACCGTATCGGTAGGTACCATTTCGATGTAGGCATTTACAATTTCCGGTGCCTCGTCCCCGATTTCCACTCCGTGCCAGGGATGGGCGCGGAAAAGAAGTCCCATCAGAGACCATACCGGTTGATCTTTTTTTGATTTCATACGAATCAACTCCTTCTTTTTTCCGAAATTTATGCGTTTGTTTTAACGTTTACTATCTTAAATAATTTCATTTGAAATTGAGTTTGCTCGTTTGTAAACTACTTTAGCTTGCGTTTTCCAGCTAACACTGGTCTCGATTTGACTTATTACGGTTTCGGAAATCGTAAACTTGTTGAACGTAATCTTGCCAACGTTCTGATACGTTACTACCTTCTTGTTTCTATCGATGGCAAGCAGGGTGTGCAACCGTAATCGGATTAAAATTAACGTGGTACGGAATTAAATGCCATTAAATCTTTAACAAACAGCGGAGGCTTTTATGAATAAAACCGTGATCAAGTGGGTGCTGGCCATTGTCATAACCCTGGCTGCGGCCGCTTACCAACGAGCAACGGGACCTACGCATCCCATGCGCGGTCATGTTTCGCTTGGCCCGCAGGAAACCGTCAAATACGCTCTTCCGCGTAGCCATGGCGGCGAAGGCGGGCAAACGGTAACCCTAACCATCCCCGATACATCCGTGCATGCCGTTTTGCATTTTAAACGATTTAAAGTACAGGAAAATTGGCAAACCATTCCCATGCAGCGTCACGGAGCCAAACTTTCGGCCGAACTACCGCATCAACCGCCAGCCGGTAAATTGGAATATTTCATTACGCTTAAAAAAGGGAATAGTACGATAACTGTCCCCACAAAAAATTCGGTCGTTATTCGTTACAAAGGCTTTGTGCCCCCTTATGTGTTGGCACCCCATATTTTATTGATGTTCTTGAGCATGCTATTTGCCAACTATGCAGGTTTGGAAGCCCTGTTTAACGGCCCGGATATTAAAAAATACACAATTATTACCGTAGCGATTTTATTTTTAGGCGGAATGATCATGGGCCCCATTGTGCAAAAATTAGCCTTCGGGGCCTATTGGACCGGTGTACCGTTCGGTTTTGATCTCACAGACAACAAGACGCTCATCGCTTTTGTTTTTTGGCTAATTGCCTGGTGGCGCGTTGCTCAAAGCGGCCCGCAAAAAGGGCGCTGGTGGGTTGTTTTAGCTTTCATCGTCATGTTGCTGGTCTTTCTTATTCCCCACAGCATGATGGGTTCAGAGTTGAATTACCAGACCATGAAAGTGGAAACAGGCGGATGAGAGAACGTTTTGCCTGTGGTACAGCTAAAAAGGCTGACAACGATCGAAGTTCTTAGAAATAGTGCGGTTTAATACTTTGCTGTAAACAATGAAGCATAAAAAAACCGGATTAATCATAATTTGATTTTTCCGGTTTTTTTGAGGTATTGTCCATCGATTTTAATTGTAAACCTGCTCGTGCAATAAATAATTACTGGCTTCTTCCTCGGGATTGTGCACCATGGAACTGATGGAAGTCAAAATGGATTCCATATCCAAAGGCGGTTCCCGAAAAGTAATCGCACCGATATTGAATTCCAATGGCCAGTTTTCTGCAATGGATCTTAAACGAATTAAACTTTGAATTTTTTGCAGAGCGGTCTTGGCTCCGTTGGCATTTACTTCCGGCAACAAGATCAGAAAATTTTCATCATCCACACGAGCGAACAAATCGGTTGTGCGTAAATGTTCCTTCATAATTTGCGAAATGCTCAACAAAATTTCACGCTCCATTTTAAAATTTTGTTCTTTTTTTAGCCGTTTTAATTTGGAGCAATCCAAATAGGCTAAAGTCACCGGTCGTTTGTAACGATGGCTTCTTTTTAATTCCTCCTCGGCTCTCCGGAAAAAGGCCTTTGCATTTAACAAGCCTGTCAATTCGTCGTTTGCCTTCAAACGGTTGTTTTCATCCATTAGCATACGAAGTTTGATGTTCAGCGCCACAAATCCCCCAAAAAGAACGACGGCACTAACCGTGTTCCAAAGATGCGCTTCCACGGGAAAGGAAAAATAGTGTAATCCGAAATAAAGAAAAAATGATGCCGCGGAAACAATGAGACCCATTTCCATATTGGCTACCATAATGGATAAAGTAATGGGGATCAAATAGAAAACAAACAGATCGACGGATGTGACAGAATCGATATATCCTATGAGAAAGCAAAAAAATAGGGCGGTTAATCCATTGAACCAGGAGGGCAACTTTTGAATTTTTTGAATCAAAAGTACGATCTGATTCATTTTGTCCTCCTACGGTTTATGATAAAATTATGCTGTCCGATACATTGGCTCAGGGAAATTGGGCCGGACTATGGGTCGTATTTTATTAATCGGACACTTTTTTTCTTTTTTTAATCAAATGGCCAATTCTCGAACTTTTTTCTTACGCTCCCTTTCGCTTCGTTCGCATGAAGATTGAAGAGCCAATCCCGTAATGCAGGCCATCGGCTTGGTCAATATCGGATGTCAGTTCAGAAGCCTGTCATTTTGTTAACGTAGGCCTTGCTATTTGGTTCCCTAACCTGCGCCAGAACCAAAAAGTTTACAATGAGTGCTAAAAGATATTTTGCCCCAAAAGCAGAAAAGAACTTATTAGGTACTAATAAAAACCGGCATGATATGCTTTGTTCATGCCGGTCGAAAGGGCCTCTTAAAACGGTTTAAGAGGTGTTCAAAAAAGTGCTTACATAAACTACGATCGGAAAAAATTTATGTTTCATTAATTTTTATCCGTTTTTTGCCGAATAACATGAACTTTTTTTGTAATTAAATGCAGCAGCACTTTATGAATACGCTTGTTGCGTACCTTTACATTATCAAGCTTTAGCCGGATTTAAAGGTAAGCAGACTACAAAAAAAGCAGAGTCAATTGAGGAATGTAGGTGATTAAAAACAGAGCGATTAATAAAATCAGCAAAAAAGGTAAAGCCGCGCGATAAAGAAAGGTAACGGATTTATCGAAACGCATGGAGGCAATGAACAAATTCATCCCGATGGGCGGGGTGGAATAGCCGATGCCCAAATTCACCATAAAAATAATTCCCAGATGCACAGGATTAATGCCGAACGAATTTGCGATGGGAATAAGCAATGGGACAATAACCATGATGGCCGAAAAAATATCCATCAGTGCTCCAACGATGAGCAGGAAGATATTCAAAAATAGCAAAAAGACAAAAGGTGAGCTGATAAAATGTTGCATCGCAGCCAAAATTTTAGCCGGAATTTGCGCGTCGATCAGATAATTGGCCAAGCCCAAAGCAGCGGCTAAAATGACGATTATACCGCCCACCATAATCATGCTCTGCTTGATGATTTGCGGCAGGTCCTTGAAAAACGAAATGTCTTTGTAAATAAGCACTTCGATGACAAATACATAAATGGCCGTAACGGCTGCAGCATCCGTTGCGGTAAACCAACCGCCGTAAATTCCGCCGACAATCAAGACAGGCAACGGGATTTCAAAAGCCGATTCTTTTATGGCCCGCCAGAGTTGGGCGCGGGTCGGTTTAAAGCGTTCTTTACCCCGAATCTTTTTGCGATAGAAAAAAATGGCGTACAGGGATAGTAACACAATCATCAGCAGCCCCGGGATGATGCCGCCGACAAACAACTTTGCAATGGAAACCTGTGCTACCAAACCGTATAAAATAATAGGTAAACTGGGCGGAAACAGCAAGCCCAAATTTCCGGAAGCCGTGATCAGGCCCAAGGTAAATTTTTCGGGATATTCTTCCTGCAGCATCATGGGGAATAGCAATCCGCCCAGGGCGATAATCGTAACTCCGGAGGCTCCGGTAAATGCGGTGAACAGAGCTAAAGAGACCAAAGCAACCAGAGCCAATCCGGCAGGCAGCCAGCCCAGCAAATGGCGGGAAAGATTAAACAGGCGCTTGGGTGTATTGCTTTCGGCTAACAGGTAACCGGCAAAGGTGAATAAGGGGATGGCTAAAAAAACCGGTTGACTGGTTAAACGGTACAATTCAATTATCACGGCGCTACTGTCAATTTGCGCCGCATGAAATGCCAACAAAGCTACGGAAGAAATGATAATAAACAAAGGTGCACCTAAAACGGTGAGAAGAAGCAATCCCAAAATAATAAGAATGGTGGTTATCATGAACGTTCTCCGGAATCGAACAGTTGCACAGAACTAAACAGGGCGTTGAATAGGAAACGCAAAGACATGAGCCCGAAACCAATGGGCATGATAATTTCGAAATACCACGAAGGCACATTATTAAAAACCGTAGAACTGAATTCGATTTCCGATTGCACAAAATGCCAGGCGGCCTGAGCCAACAAAAAGGCAACAAAGCTGGAAAACAAATGGACCAACACCTCGGCCGAAGCTTTCCACTTTCCGCTTAATAGCCGTCCCAGTAAATCCATATTGATGTGTTTATTTTCTTTGGTCGCCAAAGAAGCACCGATAAAACTGACCCAGAGCACCAATTGACGTAAGAAAATATCGCCCCATAAAATACCGGAATGGAAAAATTTACGTAAAATAATCTGCAAGGCGGCCATGAAAACCATGACCAATACCGTTAAAATTAAAATGGCCAACTCCGCCGCTGCTACCCAGCGGTTTATTTTACGCAATATTGTCACGGTAACATCGCCCCTTTTAAAAAGATTTCCTAAACATAGCCATTAAAAATATT